>JAITFI010000047.1 GCA_031281485.1 Chitinispirillales bacterium
CAGTCGATAATTTGCTCGTACGTACGTGACGCGTACACTAGCATACGCAGCGCTATGTTCCGGCTCACGGTCGACTGGTGCTCCATGAACACTACCAATCTGGAACCGACCAAAAACGACACGTCGTTACGTAACCCGACGAAGAGCGGATCGGACAGCGTCGTCTCCAGAATAAGGTCGTCAGCCGTGAAGTTCGTGCCCCTTATCGCGTTGTAGAGCGATACGAACCACGCGGGTTCTGAGAATATAGCCCTGAATAACTCATCTCGATACCGGCGGTTCGCTTGGTAACCGATATCGGAGGGATCTTGTGAATCGTCCGTCATTTCAAAACCTTTCTTTTGTGGTTTTTGGCTACGGGCGGCGACAAATCAACCGCCCATTATCGTATAAACAACGAGAGCACATCCGAAAAACGAGAGTACTGCGGTACAACGAGAGGTGTTGCTGTTAATGTTAATTTAAATATAATAAATGGATTAGTAACCCCAAAAATCAAATTCTTTAAAATCTTTTTTAGACGAAAGGGCGCTTAAGTCAAAGTCTTTAAAGTCTTTTTCAGACGAAAGGGCGCGATAAATCGCGCCCTTTCATAGGATATGCGGGGCTAAACCCCGCATATAAAGTCAACGTCAAAGTCAAAATCGGCGTTTTTAGCTTTTGACTTTGACTTTATATATGCGGGGTTTAGCCCCGCATATTCTATGAAGCCCCGAAGGGGCTTCGTCTAAAAAAAAGATTTTAAAAGATTTTAAAGATTTGGCTTTTTTGGGTTTAGCCCCGCATATCCTATGAAGCCCCGAAGGGGCTTCGTCTAAAAAAGATTTAAAAGATTTTGATTTAAAAGATTTGGCTTTTAAAAGATTCCACGCATTTCAAAGCAATTACATATATTTATTAGTATATTAATGTATTGATACACTGCCTTTATGAAAGGATATCGCCATGACCAGTCCATGTCCACGTCCACACCCGTCCACAACGTCAAAATCATCATCAAGACCGTTGATGACGCTGGCGCTGACGCTGACTCTTATATTTTTAGCGGCTTTCGCGCTTCGCGCTCAAGCTCAGGATACGCGTCCTTACGCGCCCATCGCCACCCCGTTGCCGGATACGCTTGACCAGCTTTACCGCGACAGCGCGACCATCAAGATCGGGCGCGTCCGCGTCAATCAGGCGGGGTACCGGCCTATGGACGAAAAGTTCTTCTACTATGTGGGGAGTTCGGCGTCGAGCTTCACCGTCGTCAGCGCCGACAACGGCGCCACCGTGGCCACGGGGACGCTTACCTCCAAGAACGTCACTTCGACCGGTCAGTTGAAGATAAAGGCCTCCAACAACGCCCAGATCGTCTCCGGCGGCGACACCCGCTACACCATGCAGAGCGCGGCGGTTTCCGGCACGGTCTACGAGGGGAAGATAAACGTCAGCGCGCAGGGTCGGTACCGGGTCAAGGTCGGGAACGATATTTCGGCTCCGTTCTGGATTCACGAGGATCTCTACGGGTGGGTGCGCGACGCGGCCATCAAGTTTCCGGGCGTCAACCGGTGCGGCGACTCGCAGTCTTGGTTCCACGGGGCCTGCCACCTGAGGGACGCGACTCTCGGCGGGTGGCACGACTGCGGCGACCACTTGAAGGAGGGGATCACTCAAAGCTTCCTGCACTCCATGGTCGGGCTGGCCTCGGCGGCGCTGCGCGATAGGGACGTAGACCACTACGGCGCGAACCAAAACAACACCTTGCAGACCGACGGCGTGCCGGACGTGCTCTACGAGGCCGTGCACGGCTCCCGGTACGTCATCAACGCCTACAACAACGCCCGCGGCAATGTCGCGAACATGATACTCTCGGTCGGCGGCTTCGGGCCCGACCACCAGTGGTGGGGTCAGCCGGAGATGCAAGACCGGATGTCTTACGAGAGGGGCGGCCCGGTACGCGACGCTCGAAACGAGGTCGGGGCGAACATTCTGGGCAACTTCGCGGCGGGGCTCGCCCTTACCGCGAAGAACTACGCGATATTTGACAGGGGATTCGCCGATACCTCCATCGCCATCGCCAAGAAAATGTACGAGTACGCCAAGACGCACTTAACGGCGACCCAGACCCCGGCTTACAGCGGAAACGCTATTGTCAACGACAAGATGGCGTTCGCGGCGGTCGCGCTCGCTTACGCCACGGGCGACCGGAAATACCTCTCCGATTTCTGCTACGACAGAACGATCGGGACCAAGGCGCAGGCCGACGCCGCCAACCACAACGCCCTCTATCAGGGCGGATGGGCCACGTACGTCGATCCCGTCTTCAGCAAGCAGACCGCGAACACCGACTGGGCGTCGCCGCACATGGCGGTCAAGTGGGGGTTCTTCCGGCTGATACTAAAGGATAAAGCGATGTGCAGTGCTCTAGGTATCGATTCGACGGAACGGATAAAACTCATAGGGAAAACCATCTATCAGATGATATTCGACGTGACAAGCGCCTCCGGCAACGGTCAAGCCCAAGCCACGATAGAGCTTCCCACCACCGGGATTTGGAACCGCCCGACGCTTACATACGACAATCTCTGGAACAGTATGCTGATACAAATGGCGTGGATGTGGAACAGGTACCAGTTCGGCAACATCTTCGACCTCTACTGCTACTCCGATATGGCGAAGTGGGTGCAGGACTCTCTCATAAACAAAGGGATCTTTTTACCGGGGCCGCAGGGCAGCACGGCGCGCGTTTCGGACTGGAAGGCGAAAGAGACGCGCGAGTTGATGATCCGGCAGATGGACTACATGCTCGGCGTCAACCCGTGGGATCTATCAATGATCTACGGCGTGGGCGCCAAAAACAACAACCATCCCCACCACCGCGCCGCGAATCCCGAAGGCAAAAACGTTCCGGGCAATTTTTATCAATACAGGCCCCCGGTAGGCGCCCTGTCCGGCGCCGTGTCGCCGCTGGCGCAGGGCGGCGTCTACGAAGAGTTCTATAATGATTACTTCGTCGCCGAAACGGGAATAGACGCCTCCGCCGTGATGATCATCCCCATTATGGGCTTGGCTAAGGAAGAGCCCATAAACGATCCGCCCACGGCCACAATACGCACGGTTTACGTCGGCTCCGACCAAGCCATAATCGAGATACGGCAGAGCAGGTTCGGGATGTCGACTATAAAATACGCGGTGGACGGCGCCACCGCCTTTACAAGCGTACAAGCCGACAGCGCCGGAATGTTCCACCGCATTGTATTGACAAACCTGAGGCCGGGAACGAAATATAACTTCGACGCCCTCGTCGCCGATCTGTACGGGAACAGCAAAGTCATCAAAGACGACCGTGGGGAGTATTTCACATTCACCACGCTGACCTCCCCTCCGGGCAACGCGCAAATCACCAATGTCAAGGTCTGCAAGGTAACGGCGGACTCGGCGGAGATATTTTGGTACACCCCCAACGGCAGTTACGACAGCCGCGTCGTCTACGGCGATAGAAAACCGCCGACTACGGTGCACGACGGGAATATCTACGGGCGGCCGTCGCAATTCCACTATGTAAAGATAGGCGGGCTTAGGGAAAAAACGACGTACTATTTCTACGTTGAGAATAACGGCACGCGCAACGACAACGGCGGGCAGTACTACTCCTTCACCACACCGGTGGAGCACGTCGCGTTTGATATACGCGTGTTAAAATACTCGGATCAGTTCTTCGGGCTCAACGTGGTCAACCAAGACATTAAGGATTACGACTCTTTGGAGCTGCGGATTTACGTACGTATGCCGGACACGCTGCGAATCCCGCCCTCCGGCGACCGTACCAACGGGCGCGTCGCGTTTTCCGATTATGTCGGTTTTCGCGTCGACATCGGGATAAAGTACAGGTCGGACGGCTATCAGGACACGCACTTCAAGACCGACGTGGACAGGTTCGTGCAGGCGGCGCGGCCCATACGCATTGAGGACACGTACGACCCGCGTGACAGCACTTGGGCGTTTTACATCCCCGTGCCGATGGGTCCCGCGAGGATGGAATCGGGCGCGCGCTTCCGGCTTGACTTGATGATAGACACCCGCAGCACGTGGTCGCCGTATAAAGATTTGATGAACGTATCGCCGAGCGCCGAGATATTGAGCAGGCTTTGGCGCAACGCGTGGAGTTTTGTAAGGCACAGCAGGCCTAACGACCCCGCCGACTACCCCGGAGTCCCAACGGGCGGCAAGGACGATATAGACTTGCTCTATTTCAGCACGCCTATAGATCAGTACATCACCGTCTATCGTAAAAATCAATTCGTCTGGGGATATTCGCCCTCGGCGAGCGAACAGCAGACAAAGAAGACGCACTACGAGATGACGTCGCAGATCACCTCGCCGCTCTACAATCCGGCTGAGGAGTACTTGTTCATGGAGCAGGTGATGCCGCAGATCACGGTGAACGGTTGGGCAAAGATCAACGAAAACGGCGTGATAAACGATATATGGGTCAACGGGAATAAATTGCGGGACGTCAACTCCGTCGCCAGATATGATTTCGCGACCGACAAGTGGAACCTCGCGATTCCGGTTCCGGTTAGGAACGGCGGCAACAATATCGACATAACGATATTCGGCGGGCCGGAGAACGAGTGCGCAACCTGCTACGGATGCGCCTTTTCCAACCACAGTTTCTACTTGGAGTTCCGCGGCGCCGAGCCGTACCCGTCGTCCATGAAACTGTTGAGTTGTACAAATCAAAACACGGAGGTAAAGGACACCGCGAGGATCGACACGACATGTTTTTACGTTACTGTCGACGACAAAAACGGAAATCTGAACAAGGAGTGGCGCGATACGGTGTGGGTCTCCGTCGTCAATCCGGTTATCGGCGACAGTATCTATATCCCGCTGGTTGAGACGGGCGACACGACGGGCGTTTTCAGGAGCGTCAATTCAGTGCGCGTCGTCAGCACGCCCCCGTCTCAGCGCGGGGCGAACGAGATATCGATGGACGGGGGGCAGACGATCACCGTCACCTACGTTGACATAACGGATATTGAGGACATCTCGCGAGTCTCCCTCGTGAGCAAGGCCGACTTCGCCGTTCCGGTCTCGGCATACTTTAAAGACGATTCCGGCAAAGGTTCCATCGACGTCGTATACATTAAATATTCGAAGCCGCCGAACCCGCTGCCTGACTCGCTGCGCCTCACGATACCCGGAGTATCGGACGTACGCGCGGTCAAGGCGCCACGCGACAACATCTCCGCAACCGCGAATGACGGTTCGTTAATCCGCTTCGCCCTTAATCCGGCGATACCGAACGTGACGGGGTTCAAGGCGACCGAGCAGATGACGGCGCGGTCGTTCCTGCGCTACAACGGCGACTTGAAGGAAGCCGTCGTGCCGGTGCAGGACAGCGCCGGGCCGGCGCTTCTGTACATGGCGATGCTCTTGGAGAGGAGCGGCGGCGCGGTCGACACGATAGAGGTCACGCTCTCCGAGCCGATGACCGGGGCAAGCCTCGTAGGCGGCACGCTTTTACTGCGCCGCGGCGGCGAGGACATACCGCTCACGGTGTCCGCCGCGATAGACTCGAGCCTGCTGACAAACTCGTTCACGCTGCTCGCCGTCCCGACGAGCGGGGGCCGGATTATGGAGGGCGATTCCATCTCCATTAATCCGAGAGGCGCCACCGCCGACCGCGTCGGCAACAAGGCGCACGATCCGAACGTTCCGGTACCCGTAATACTCAAATCCGCGACGCCGCGGATCTCCGCCGCCTCCTACAGCGACACGAGCGCCGACGGGGTGATAGACAAGGTAGAGCTCAGATTCTCCAAACCGCTGGGGCTCAGCGGTCTGCAACTCCGGCTGGCGTGGATGAACGGCCCGTTCGTCCCTGTCGATTGGTCGCTCCTGTCGTGCAACGCGGACAGCACCGTGGTCTGGGCGAGGATCGGCGGCCTGCTTACCGACTCTGTCGCGACGAGCGGCGCTATGCGGGCTATGGCCACCCACAACAAGTTCCCCGGCGACACCCTGCGCGCCAATGTGGCGGACAAGGCGGCGCCGGTGGCTAAACGGGCGCAGTTCAACCCGGGCGAGGCGGGCAAGAAGGACACGCTGATCGTGACCTTCTCCGAGCCGCTGTCGGTCGCCTCGACGCGCCCCTTCATCCTCAGGTACTGCCCGGACAGCGCAAGCAGGTCCGACCCCGCGCCCACGCTCTACAGCATGACGCTGCAGAACAGCAACCCGACCGCGGTATCGTTCACGCACGCCTTCATCGTAAACTCCATAGACGGCGCCGACGGGGCGCCGACGAAGGACGACTCGCTCTGGATAAACAGCGACACCTCGATGAGCGTCTACGACACGAGCGTCAACACGCAGCTGAACGGAAACAACCGCCGCGTCAAACTGAGCATAAAACCGGCGCCGATAACCATCAAGGTCATACCGGCGCCCAACCCGTACAGGCCGGCGGTCAAGTACTCGGGCGACCAACCCGCCAAGATCATTGTCAGGCCGTCGGCCAAGGCGCTCGGAGAGATGAGCCTCAAAGGGACGATCACCATATACGACAAACTGGGCGACGTCGTCCTGACAGACACCCTGACGCAGCGGCCGGATACGCCGGATCTGGTCTACCGGTGGGACGGGCACACTAAAAAAGGGAGGAAAGCGGGGACGGGGACGTACCTGATATCGGTATCTGTGGAGCAAACCGGCGACGGCGGCGCGGAAAAGGCGAAAGCGGTCACCGGGAAGGCGCTTATCTTTATTTTGAGGTAGGGCCGGGGCCGCGGATTCAAAATATTTTTAAAAAATATTTGACTTTGCGCCGAAAATAAATTATCTTTAGTATGTTGGCGCACCGTGCGCACTAAGTAATCCTATTTAGCCGTACTGGTCAGTAGCTCAGTCGGCAGAGCAGGTGGCTGTTAACCACCGGGTCGGGGGTTCAAATCCCTCCTGACCAGCCATTTTTTTTTGGTCGGCTATCATGGATTACTAAGTTGTTCGGTGTAGCCACTTTTGTATTGTGGCTATAATCGAATCTTGGCGGGTCCGGTTAGCTTTTTCGGTACCCAACCCGATAGTGCCGGCGTGTGATGAAAGCCCGCCAAGGTTCTCTGTTTTAGTTAGTTCGTGGTTGTAGAACCTTCTCCCGCTCCCATCTTCGCTTATTACAAATCCGACAAGTTTTGATTTGTCTCCAATATTGACTCTTGCTGCAAAAATGTGTTTTTTCATACCGGTTTGGTACGACTTGCCCGGATTAGTTGCAACAAGAATTCCATTCCTTATCATCTCCGGTAACGCCGCAAAAGATTGAACTTTCTCCGGACCTGAAAAATGCTGTAGGCTATCCTCGATCCCACGCTTAGTTACAGCGATGTCTCCCCATCCAGTATGCTCGTTCTTGTAATCGTTACGAAAATACCCATGTTCCTCCATCCATAGAATAACCTTTGCGCGAATCGCTTTCATGTTAAGCGGCTCTACCCAATCGAAAATCTCGTTACCGGTTATTTGTATTGTTTCAGATTTGCAGAAAACAAGGCTCAGTTTTTCTGATAGTTTGTTTTCCATTTTTCCACGCTCCATAATCTGTGATCTACTTCCCCCGCAACCCAGCGATCATCCGGCGCAACGTTGTTTTAGTTTGCAACAACGGGGTTTCGATTCTTGCCGCTCCTAGGTGTTCCTTGAATGTTTCCACGCCGCTGTATCCGCCGCTGGGGTTGCAATCAAAGACATTGAACCCGCGTTTGGCGGCGTCTAGCATAATTTCCCAATAGAGCAGATTGTTGGTCCCGCGGCTGAAGTATCGGGATGACGCCGAGGCATGCCAGCCTACGGCGTGTTTATTCCAGTAAAAACAGAGCATTCCGGCTATTACCTCGTTGTTTTTCAGCGCAAGCCACAAAACTTCATGTCCGGTCTTGTTATCATAAATCCGTCGAAAGAATTCCGGCGGATAGACGGCTTTGGGCTTTAACTCCGGCCCGCGCGAAAGCCATCTGGCTATCGATTGGCGGTAAAGGCCGTAATACTGCTCCCACTCCCCCCACTCTCGGGACGCTCTAACCGTAATTCCCTCGCGAACGGCCTTTCTTATTTTTTCCTTGTGACCGCGATTCGACCTGTCATAAAGTTCTTGTTCTCCCAGCGTGAGGTCTAGAACGTATGTAAATTCCCGCTTAAATCCGTTCATACTGAGTTTGGATGCCGTGTTGTCGAACGGATTTACTCTGAACGTAAGATTTTTTTTTGACGCCAGTATCCCGAACAAGGCGCCGGCGTGTCCTTCGTTTAAAGTCTGCGCGCTAACCCATCCGCCGTATGTCCCTCCTGGGGATGAAAAGGTGTCCGTCAATAATCCGCAGGCGCGTTTAACTTCCGCCATGGGAATAACGGCGGACGCGCCGTCGTTAAAAGTTACTTCCAACGCGATATGTTTTTGCTTGGGGACGATACGTTCATACCAGTACGGAGTATGGAAATACGTCGCGTACCCGCACGCCGTCGCGACCGACAGCCACTTGTCTCTTGTCGCCGTGGCAATGCTTTGCACGCTTATATCCGTCATTTCGATCCGCCTTCCGCCATTTCCCTAAATCGCGCCGCGTTGAAATCGGCGTTGATATGTTTCTTGACAAACTCTTCCAACTCGGCATAATCATCGTTAGACAGTCTTCCTTTAAATCCTCGCAGCACCACCGGCGCGTATTCCGTCTCTTTGCCGAGAAGCACCATGTCGAGCCAGCTGTCGCAGTTGCAGATGTTGCGGCATGTGAAATCAACGGCGCCCGCTTTTTCCTTTATGGATTTAACGATCATGGTAAAGAGTTTCCGCAACCCGCCCTTTTTGAAGACCTTTTTATACGCCCGGTCGCTCCTGCGCAGTTGCGATACGATACCCGCGCCGCAGGTGAACGGTTCGCCGCGTGGCGAGAATCTGACCGTGAAGTATTGGTTGTAGCACTGTATTTTGCGCAGGTTTTTGTGGCGCATCACGCAGTCGAGGTTGTGGGTTACGTTGCCGTGCGCCGCTTTTATTCCGGCGTAGATGTCGAGAAATCTCTTGTACCCCGCCTCTCTGTCTTTCAGCACCGACAGTTCGCCGTCGACGGGCATCACCGGCAGAAGCGCCAGCCCAATGCGCGGCGAGACGGAGTTTATTTGGGCGGCGAAGCTTCTGAGCGTATCAATGTTTTTCTCCGTGACCACCGTGTTGATCGTGATCTCCGGGATGGTGTCTAGGCTGGGTGAATCGATAAGCGCCGCGATCCTTTCCAGCACGGCGTCGCCGCTTATACCGCGGGTGGCGGCGTTGACCTCGCCGGGGCCGTCAATGCTTATCACGAGGCGGTCTATGCAGGGAAAGGCCTCCGCCAATTTTTGCGGGCCCGTGCCGTTGTGGACGACGCGAATGTACGGGTTCCAGACCGCCTTCGCCCGAGAAAGCAGTCCGGGCAATTCTTTCAGGAGCGCCGGTTCGCCGCCGCTTATGTTCAGTATGCGCGGCTTGTACACCGCTATGCGGTCGAGCGCCTCGAACCTGTTTATCACCTCCGCCTCATTCGCCCGCTTCATTATCGACGGGTCGCAGTAGGCGCATTGCAGGTTGCAGCGATCGGTTACCATCCAAGTGGCCATCCAACAAAAATTATTGTTTATCATTTCATAATCCTATCATAAACCGCTAATACGCCGTTAATATATGACTCCATAGAGAATTTTTCATCAAGCTCTTTTTTCGCTTTTGCCGCCATATCATCTCGTAACTCCGGTTTATTCAATAACGATACCGCCCGCGTCGCCGCGCTTGATTTGTCGCCTTTTTTTACTAAGTATCCGCTTACTCCGTTACGAAAGCACTCTCCGACGCCGCCGCTGTCGTAGGCCACCACCGCCACGCCCATCGCCATCGCCTCAAGCACCACGCCGCCCAGCGCCTCCTCCCAATCGGGGGCGTGTATCAATACGGACGCCTCCGCCAAACGCGCCGCCACCTCCTCGTGCTTGACGTTGCCGGTCACGGTCAGCCGTTTGTCCACCCCGAGGCGCCGCGCCGATTCCATCACCTCATTGTAGTAACTTTCGTGCCCTAAAACCTTGCCGCCGACAATCACAAACCGCGCGTCGCGGCCAACGCCGCGCATACGCTCCGCAATCTCGGCGGCGATCTCCACAAAGTTGTGCAGTCCTTTATCACGACGAAACGAGGAGACGGCAATTACCACCGGGCAGCCATCAGTATCCGCATTAACAATATCCTTATTAACGATATTTGCATTGCTGAAGACCGCCCTGTCCGGCCCCGGATTGTAAACGACCGACGCAAGGCTTCCAAATCCGTAGTAACGCTTGACAAAATGGGAAACAGTGACGATCCGCGAGCAGAAGAGGCGGGTCCACACCCTGTAAAGGTACCCGACCGACGGCGCGTCGAGGCAAACGCGGACATGCGCCACGGCTTTGGCGCCGGCAATCCGCGCAACCGGGTAAAACGGCGCGTCGATAACATCGGAGAAGTGTACAATCCCGACTCTATTATCGCGAATATATCTATACAGCCTAAACCCCGCAGACAACCAAGTCAACATACGCCAAGGCCGCTTCCAAAAATCCCTCTTCACCCGCTCAAACGAAACGATACCGACATCAATCCCGACACTCCGCAACCTCTCAGCCAACTCCCCGTCGTCCGGCACTAAAACGCAAACATCCCTCCCCCGTTCCGCCAGCCCCACAGCTAACTTATAGGTGCTGATCGGCATACCGGTGCTGAAAGAGGACAGGGAGCAGAATATACAAGTCTTTTTCATTCATCAATCTCTTTATGGTTTAATAATAATCTTGGCCCTCTCCCCCCCCGGCTTAACCACTGCTATATACGTTCCCGGAACAATATTTCTCTTCGGCGTCCACGCCGCTCTCCACTCCGTTTCCGTGTGGTACCGCGCCTCCACCTTTGCGGTCAGCGAGCCGTTTATTGCGTATACGGAGACGCTTGACTTTGGTTTCAGGCCGCAGAATGTTATCTGCTGCGCGCCTTGGGTGCTGCCGCTTGCGGAGTATAGGTTGGGGACGGCGCGCAGCGGCGGTTTTGACGCTGTTTTGCCGGAGTTGCCTACGTTTACCATTGATATGCCCTCGTCGGTCGCGACCCACAGGCGGCCGTTCTTCCGGTCGACGGCAACGGAGATCACGTTGTTTGAGGAGAGGCCGGTCGTTTCGTCTATTCGGCGCGTCTCTTTGGTCGCCAGATCGTAGCGTATAACGCCGCCGGCGCCGGTGCCGATCCACAGGACGCCGTCGTCGGCAGCCATGCTTGACGCCGTGCTTATCGTATTGTCCACGATCTCGATCGTCGTCGCGCCGGCCGGGATTCTCTTTATGCCGCCGGAGCCGGCCATATACAGGGCGCCGTCGGGGCCCGCGTCTATCGACCTCAGCGTCCCTATGGCCTCGTATACCGTGACGACCGTTATGCTGTCGGAGAGCGGTTCGCCGTTGTGGCGGAAGGCGATCAGGCGGTTTCCGCCGTAGGCGAATATCTTGCCCTCGCGGTTTACAGCTAAGAGCTCGACGTTCTGCATTTTCAGCGGCGGCTCCGTGAAGAAGCGCCTGAAGTGGGCTTTAACCGGATTCGTCTCGTACGCTACAGGGTCGTACTCGGGATCGTAGCATATCAGGCTCCCGAAACTGTTGTCGTAGGCGGAGAACCAGAGGTATCCCGAGGAGTCGGCGGCGACCGCGTCGCACTTGCCCCACACAATTTCGCCGACGCCGTTGCGTATGTACGATACGCCGGAGTAATCTCCGTAGCCTATAATAAACTGCCCGACGGTATTATACGTCGGGTTGATGTGCTTTATATTCCCGCCGGATGTCCCGACCCAGAGGGATCCGTCTCGTGAGAAGGCGGCCCCTAAGGCGCTGTTGTCGCCGGCATAGCCGAAATTGGTACCGTGGGTGTAGTCGCTGTACATCCGCCAGCGGCCGTCGAACGTGTGGACTCCGTGGTACCAAAAGTTCGGGAGGCTGACCGTCGGCAGCGCCCACAATTCGCCGCTTGGGGAGACTAACACGCGCGACGCCTGTTTGAGCGAGTAGCCCTCTATTTTATGCTGCCGCAACGGCGGTGTGCCGTCGCCGAGCGAGTAGTAGTACATTGCCTCCGTGCCGATCCATAGGCGTTTGTCGCCCTCATTGTAGAGCGCCGTAATGCCTCCGTAGTCCAAAATACGCGCCGCCTTGACCGTGTCGCCGTCCGTCCAAGTCAGCCGCCCGCCGGTGTCGGCGGCGTAGAGGGAGCCGCGAAAAACGGTGGCGGGCTTGGATTGCGCCATAAGGCCGTTGCCGGAGTACACGAATGAAAAGACGGGGCCGCTCCCCGTGGTCTTCCAGATTCCGGGATCGTAGAAGTTGCGCCGCGAAAGCGGGACGTCGTAGAGGCCGTCCAAGTAGGCCACCCCCTCGCCGCACCCCAGAAAGAGCTTGTCGCCGTTCGCCTCTATGACGTTGACGCCCGGATCGGAAAACCCCGCGATGGCGGTTGCGTTGCGCACCGCGATGCCCTTGAGCGGATCAAAGAGGCTGACCCCCATGTTGGACCCTACGACGATCAAGCCGTCGTAGCTGTACAACGACGTGACGCGCCAACCGGAGAGCTTGTAGGTGGAGTACGTCGTGTACTGCCCGCGCGGCGTACGCTTGTACAAGTACCCCCTGCGCGACCCGATCCAAACGTTCCCGGTATCGTCGCGGCAGAGCGACGTAAGGTACAGGTCGGGGAAGATGCGCCCGTTCCCCACGAACTCCTGCGCGCCGCTAGCGAGGTTGTGCATAACAAGCCCGCCGCTCGTAGCCACCCAAAGGGTGTCGCCCCACTGCAGGAAGGCGTTCACGGTCACCGGAGAGCTGTAGTTGGAGATATTCTCAAACGCGGCGGAGTAGGCGAAGCCTACGAAGCCTATAATAAAAGACGTTATTATTGCTTTTGTAGTATTTTTCAGCATCTTAATCCTATTTCTTTTAAAGTCAAATTCTTTTTTTTAGACGAAGCCCCTTCGGGGCTTCATAGGCTATGCGGGGCTAAACCCCGCATAGATAAAATCAAAGTCAAAGGCGGTGTTGACTTTGACGTTGACGTTTCGGTGAGGGGTTTAGCCCCGAACCGCCTATGAAAGGGCGCGATTTATCGCGCCCTTTCGTCTAAAAAAGAATTTGATTTATTAAAAATTTTACTTACTTACCTAATTAATATAATTGACGCGCACCCCTACAGTCAACGTCCAATACTACTATCGCCCCATATAACTTTATGCAGCTGTATCCCAAGCCTTACGCCTGCCGGGCGGGTCTTTACCATCCACTCCGCCAGCGTTTTGTACGGCAACGACGGCGCCGACGGGGAGAAGATTATCGGGCAGCGGGCGGCCAAGCCGCGCCTGGCGCAGAACTCCGCGGCCCAGACCGCGTCGTCTATCGACGCCAGCACGAACTTCAGTTCGTCGCCGGGGCCTATATGGTTGATGTTCGCCGCCAGAAAACTTCCTCCCTCGCCGCTACCCGGGCACTTTACGTCCACCACGCGGCGGACGCCGGGGGGGAGGGCGGCTATGTCGAGGCTGCCGTTGGTCTCCAGCATCACCTCGTAGCCGAGAGCTAAAAACCCGGCGCAGAGGGCGGCGGTCTCCGGTTGCAGAAGCGGCTCGCCGCCGGTGATCTCGACCAGACGAGGGACCGGCGGCGTGTTGACCGCGCCGACCGCGGTATCGGCATCGACATTTGCATAGAGCTTGTCCACGGCGGCGATAACGACAGGGAGGGGCATTGGCGACGGCCCGCCGACGGTATCCGCGCAGTCGCCGCGGGCGTACTTGGTGTCGCACCAGACGCAGCGCAGGTTGCAGCCGAACAGGCGGACGAAAGAGCAGGGGCGGCCGCTTTGGGTGGACTCGCCTTGGATGGATAGGAATATTTCCGATACGTTTATCATATAAAAGTCACATTCAAATAAGGGGAGGGCTGCGCCCTCCCTCGCTCCAACCAAAATGGCTTCGCCATTTTGTTTTCCGCTACCCACCCTGCGGGGACACCCCGCAACGCCCCGTCAGATTCCCCTCCTCCTTCAATCCCTCCCCCTCAAATAGGGGGAGGGACTTTTTATACACATGCGCCGCTTCGCGGCGCAACGTCAACATCAACCTCATTCATAATATGTCGCGCTATTCCCAGGGGTCTCTTGGACTTCTACGCGGACTACTTCTACCTCGGAGTCGGATAGGGACTCGACTAGACGACAGTAGATGTGGCGCGACAGGCATTCTGACGATGGGCTTTCGCCGGCTTTGTTGAAGATGTCGCTTAGGTTTTTGTGATCGTAGTCGTCTAGGATGGCGCGGAGTTTTTGTTTGAGCGTCTTGAAATCTATGCCTAAGCCGCTCTTGTCTAACTTCTCGCACTTTACGGTGGCCCGCACAAGCCAGTTGTGACCGTGCAGGTTTTCGCACGGGCCGTTGTAATGGAGCAGGCTGTGCGCCGCGCTGAAGTGGGATTCTGTGGTTATCTCGTACATACCGCCGTATCCTTTGATTTTTGGGTGATCGTTAATTCAATAATATAATATTTTCTGCCGCCGCCCATAATGTATATTATCTAAAAGACGCGCCGACACGGCCGTCGCTCTCGTCGTACCGTATTACTCTCGTTGTACTTATTACTCTCGTTGTACCAACACCATTATCCTTGTAATTGACTTTGCGACGCGAAGCGGCGCATGTGTATAAAAAGTCCCTCCCCCTATTTGAGGGGGAGGGATTGAAGGTGGAGGGGTATCTGGCGGGGCGTTGCGGGGTGTCCCCGCAGGGTGGGTAGCGGAAAACAAAATGGCGAAGCCATTTTGGTTGGAGCGAGGGAGGGCGTAGCCCTCCCCTTAAACGATTTTGACTTAAAAAATTTTATTATCCGGAGCAATAAATGGCTTTTTTTTTAGAACGCACCGATCTCCGCCACGGCGGCCGGCTTCCGTTGTCGGGTGGGGCGGTCAGCATCGGGCGCAGTCCGGGGAACACCGTCGTGCTCGCGGCCGACGACCGCGGCGCCTCGGCCTACCACGCGGTGATCTACGCCGACCCGCGGCGGATGCTCCTGCAGGATTTGCAGAGCACCAACGGAACCTTCGTAAACGGGCGGCGGATTCAAGAGTGCGTACTGGGGCCGGGGGACGAGATCTGGCTGGGGCGGAGCGGGCCGAAATTCAGGGTTGTGGCTGAAGACGGTATCAATAATATCAACGTGATTAACGATGTTAACGGTATCAAAGGTATCAGCAGTATAAACGATAATGTCAACGGTACAGACGACATCGACCCCGGCTCAAGCCTCGATACCGGCCTGACCGGCCTCGCCAACCCGATACGGCGCGGGGACGACGGCGCGGAGCCGCCGAAACGCCGCGTCGCGATCGCCGCCGGCATAGCCACTATCGCGGTGTCTGTAGCGGTATTGATGGCGACGACGCTGTTTATGCTGATACCTATGCTCTCCCAACCGGCCACATCTACCCCGAAAACGTCCAAGGGCGGCAAAGAGTTCTTTTCCGCCCCGTCAACCCCAATCCCGACGCCGACATCCGCGCCAACATCAATACCGAAGTTAACGCCAACCTCAGCGTCAACCACGCGCGACAGGATAAACGCGGTGCTCATCCGTTTCGGCGAGGACGGCTACCAGGCCCCGACGGAGATGATCGAACGCGTAGAGCACTATCTCGAACTCTACCGAGGCCCGATGCGCGGCACCATAACCATCTGGATGGAACGCTCGCAACGCTACTTCCCCATGATCCGCGCCGTCTTCTCCGAAAAGAACGTGCCGTTTGAGCTTGCCTACGTCTCTATGCTCGAAAGCGGCTTCAACGCGTCAGCGGTTTCGCACGCCGGGGCGGCGGGCATGTGGCAGTTCATGCCGCAAACCGCCCGACGCTACGGCCTGCGGGTAGACGGCGGCGTCGACGAACGCACCGACCCCGAAAAAGCCACGCGCGCCGCCGCCGCGTACTTCAAAGACCTGATCGCGATCTTCGGCTCCCGTAGCTCAACCATGCTCTGCATGGCCGCCTACAACGCCGGAGAACAACGCGTGATAAACGCCCTTAAACGCATAGACGACCCCGTAAACGACAGAGATTTCTGGCATTTGTACCGTATGGGCTGGCTCGCCAAAGAGACGAATGAGTATATACCGCAGGTCATTGCGCTTATAATAATTTCGGATAATCCGGGGGAGTATGGGTTTAAAGATTAAAGTCAAAGTCTTTAAATCTTTTTTAGACGAAAGGCGCATAAATGCGCCTTTCATAGGCTATGCGGGGCTAAACCCCGCATAGATAAAATCAAAGGCTTTTTTCTTTTGACATTGATTTGGCCGTTGACGTTTCGGTGAGGGGTTTAGCCCCGAACCGCCTATGAAAGGGCGTGTTTACGCGCCCTTTCGTCTAAAAAAGATTTTAAAGAATTTGATTTTAAAGAATTTGACTTTAATTATTTGACTTTTTAAGGACAAATTGGCTATGCGTTTCGGCAACCCTGAATACTTTTTATTACTACCCGCAGTGCCCGTCGCGGCCCTGTTCTTCTTTCTCATGTACAGACGAAAGAAGGCTCTGCTCTCCCGCTTCGCCTCGCCCCTCCTCGCCCGCAAACTAAGCTCGTCCGCGGGCCCGGCCCGCTATATCCTAAAGTCAACATTCTTCTGCCTCTTCCTCACGTTCGCGATCTTCGCGTTGGTACGCCCCAAATTCGGCGTCAAAATGGAGATGGTTGAGCGTAAAGGCGTTGACATCATGATTGCGCTCGACATTTCCCACAGCATGCTGGCCCAAGACCTGACCCCGAATAGGCTCGAGCGCGCCAAGTTCGAGATACGCAAGTTCATAAACCTGCTCAAAGGCGACAGGGTTGGGCTTATAATATTCGCCGGAGAGAGCTTCGTTCAGTGCCCGCTTACCCTCGACCACGCCGCCGCGGCCATCATGCTGCAGTCGGTCAGCGCCGACTGGGTGCAGATTCAGGGCACGGCGCTCGCCGAGGTCATCAAGCAGGCCGTTAAGGCCATGAGCGGCACAAGCAAGAGAAACAAGGTGCTCGTCATCCTCTCCGACGGCGAGGACCACGAGGGCAGCGTGACCGAGGCCGCCCGCGCCGCGGCGCAGGAGGGCGTGGTGATCTACACCATAGGCATAGGCTCCGAAGCCGGCGTGCCCATACCCATGAACAGGGGCGGGAGCAACGTCGTGTACAAAAAGGACAAAGACGGAAATCTGGTGATGACCCGCCTAAACCCCGTGACGCTTGAAAAGATCGCCATAGAGTCCGGCGGCAAGTACTTCCACGCCGGAACGGATCTCGACCTCACGAGAATCTACAACGAAGTGTCTAAGATGGAAAAGAGCGACTTCGGTATGACGAAAGCCGTCGTCCACGAGGAGCAGTACCAGATATTCTTATTGATAGCGCTCATATTTATACTGATAGAGTTCTTCATCTCCGAGCGGGCGAGGAAGAAAGCCGTCTGGAAGGGGAGGTTCGAATGAATGCATCAACCCATAAAAATATTCATACAGTATGGATGATTATCATCCTTGCCGTACTCTCATCCGTATTTGCCGACGAGGTGGGGGCCAAGAACCGCAAGGCGAACAAACTCTACTCCAAGGGGCAGTACGAGGAGGCGCTCAAGCTCTACGACGACGCGCTGCTGCTCGAACCGTCAAGCGGCAAATTGAAGATGAACAAGGGTTCGGCGCTCTATAGATTAGGAGAATTGGACGAAGCCGAAAAGTCTTACCAAGATGCGCTGGCCTCTCAGCTGAACAAAAAGACTACTGCCGACGCGCACTACAACCTCGGCAACATCCGTTACAAGCAAGCCGAGAAACTGGAGTCCGCCGGCGACGCCGTGTCGGCGCGTAAAAAGTATACCGGCGCGCTGGAGAGCTACATCAACACATTAAAACTGCGCCCCGGCGATATGGACGCCAAGTGGAACTTGCAGCTGGCGCACCAAAAGATAGATATGATGAAGGATATGCAGGATAAGAATCAGAATGATAATAATAAAGATGATAATCAGAACCAAGGAGACCAGAATCAGCAAAAGGATAATCAGGGGGATAAGGACGATAAAGATAATAAGGACAATAAGGATAACAAGGATCAGCAGGATAATAAGGATCAGTCGGACAATAAAGATCAACAAGGTAATGATAATAAGGATCAACAAGACAAAGAGCCTGATAAAGGCGATCAAAAGAAAGAGGACGCCGAGAGGCTGATAGAGCAGTACGCGGACGACTCGGACACATTAAACAAACCGAAGTTTCAGCGGGTCAGAATAAGACAGCCTGAAAAGGATTGGTAAATAAAAAAATCTTTTAAAAATCTTTTTTAGACGAAGCCCCTTCGGGGCTTCATAGGCTATGCGGGGCTAAACCCCGCATAGATAAAATCAAAACAATGTAGGGGCGGCGACGCGAAGCGGCGCATGTTTTGACGTT
>JAITFI010000050.1 GCA_031281485.1 Chitinispirillales bacterium
GGATTATAGGATTAAAAAGAAAAAAGCCGTTGAAGTTGATTTTGACTTTATATGCGGGGTTTAGCCCCGCATATCCTATGAAAGGGCGCGATTTATCGCGCCCTTTCGTCTAAAAATGAATTTGATTTTAAAGATTTTGATTTTATTCTAACATTAAACAACACGACCATCTCCCCACGCGGCTGATGCTCCGCAAAATGTTTTAATAGTTCCTCGGCGCTGCCCCGCAAAAATTCCTCATGCACCTTGGTCAGCTCCCGCGCGATAACTACTTTCACATCGCCCAGCACCGTCTTAATATCCTCAAGCGTCTTGACAATTCTGTGCGGCGTCTCGTAAAATATCATCGTCCGCGTTTCATCTTTCAGCGCTTCGAAAATTTTCCGTCTCTGCGTCCCCTTGTTGGGTAGAAAATTCTCAAAAATGAACCTGTCCGTAGGCAACCCGCTCGCCACGAGCGCCGCCAAGACCGCCGACGCTCCGGGGACCGGCGTTACCGTGATACCTTCCGCGATCGCCGCTCTTACTAAGTAAAAAGCCGGATCCGCCACACCGGGCGTTCCCGCGTCGGTTATCAGGGCGATCTCCATGTTTTCCTTCAAGGATTCGATAAGCCCCGGCGTAACTTTCTCTTTGTTGAAGTCGTGGTATGCGACGGCGCGCGTAGTTATTCCCAAATGGTCAAGCAGCTTCTTGGACGTGCGCGTATCCTCGGCAAGGATAAGGTCGCATTCCGCCAATATCTTTGCGGCTCTCACGGTTATATCGGAGAGGTTGCCGATAGGTGTCGATACTATATATAGCATTGTGTTTCTTTTTAATCCTATAATCTGTTTTAAAAGCCTGTCTGAACTAGGATTTGTAGGATTATAAGGATTATAGGATTAAACCCCGCGTCTTTTATGTTTTGATGTTGTTTTTGACGTTAAATCCTATAATCTTTTTTCTAATCCTACTAATCCTAGTTCCGTTTCTCAATGAACTTAGCGCTGCAGTCAGCCCAATAGACTTCGACGCGGTTTCTTCCGTTCTTTTTCGCGGCGTAGAGCGCTTTGTCCGCGTTGTCTATCAGTTCCGTGTTGTCTCTGGCGTGTTTCGGGAATTCGGCGATTCCGAAGCTCATGGATGTTTTTACTTCGCGTCCGTCCGCCGTTTTGAAGGTCATGGCCGCTATCTCGGCGCGTATGCGGTCGGCCATTTCTTTGGCGGCGTTGCAGTCGCTTTTGTCTATGATCATCACGAACTCTTCGCCGCCCCAGCGGGCTACGGCGTCTATCTCTTGGCGTACGGAGGAGTTAAGTTTGGCGGCTACGCCTTTCAGAACCACGTCGCCGAAATCGTGGCCGTAGTTGTCGTTGAACTTTTTGAAGAAGTCTATGTCGCACATGACGAATGAAATCGGGTGTTCGTAGCGTTTGCTCGCGGCGATCTTGGTCGTCAGTATTTTTTGGAAGTGTTGGCGGTTAAACAATCCGGTCAGGATGTCGTGGGAGGCCAAGTCGTTTGTTTTGCGGATGATAAATATCTTTTCCAGCGCTATTCCGGCGCTTTGGCTCAGGCGGGAGAGCAGATCTAAGTTGAAACGCGCGAAGGCGTTTTTCGCCTTTGATTCTATGAGTATCATACCTATGCGTTTGTCTATGCCTATCGGCAAGACCATGAACGAGCCGAACCCGTGGTTTTGCGGTTCGTCTTCCGTGTAGCGGAATTCGTAGCTGTCCTCTTTAAAGTTCCTGAAGAAGCCTAAATCGGTGGAGTAGGCGAGGCGTACAAGCGTTTTGGGGCCGCCGTCGCCTATCGCGAACTCCAAGTCCTTGAAGTACCCGGCGCTGTCGCCGTATGTCCTTACCACCTTCGCGTACATATTGTCCTCCTCTTTCAGGCTTATGGTGAGCCTGTCGCAGGGGACCGCGTCGGAGATGGTTTCGCACATCTTGTTCATTACGGTGTCGAAATCCAAGTCTTTCCAAAAGTCTTTTTCTATGCTGGTTATGGTCGTCAGCCGCTGGTGGTCTAGGCTGTTCATGGTGTTCATGTAGGCGTAGTATATGGCCTGTCCCAGAATCTTGGCGGTATTTGCTAAGTAGTCTAAGTCGCTTTTGGTATAGGCGTTCGCCTTTGTCGAGTCGGCGAGCAGTATGCCTTTCGTGTCGTTCTCCGCCATGACGGGGCTGAGGAGGATGGAGCGGATGTTTTCCGTGGGCTCGAACTCGTGGTACTCGTCGTAGTAGAAGAGGGTGGAGTTGCTGTTTGTGAAACCGGGTTCGTAGAAGGGTTGCAGTTCTTTGGTGATCAGGCTGCCCAAGAGTCCGCGGTTTGGGAGGATCATCGCTTTTTTGTTGACGAATCCGGTTTTTGAGATATAGCGTCTGATGGCGTATTCTCCGTTGTTGGTGGGGAAGAACACGGCGACGGTATTGTGATTGGTGAGGTGTGCCGCGGCCAGATTTATGAACATGTCGAGCATTTTGTCCACGGCGATCTCCGTCTCCGTCCACTGTTTTTTCTGGTATTCGGAGCCGAGCCTTTGGCCGTGCATTGCCACCGGGTCTTTGCTCGCGGCAAGCCCCGGTTTTGTCTGCGGCGGTTTGTCGGGTTTGCGCGGCTCTTTGCGTATCTGCGCCGAGCCGCCCTTGTCGCGAATGGAGCTGTAGAGCAGGCGTGTCAAAAATGTCAGCCCGCTCCCTATGAGCATGCCGCCGAACACCTTTGCGGCGTTGGAGTCTATGAGGGCGGTCGCTATGCCGGCGATCACGAATATCGTCGGAATGATTTTTTTTCTGTTGTTTCCGTTCATTGTCAGGAAGATCCTTTCTCAGCCGCCGCTCTGAGCGTGTCGGCTATTACCGTTAGGATAAGCCCGCGTTCGAGCGGCTTGGGTATCACACCGGAGAAGCCCATGTTGATGAGGCTCTTCGCGGTTATCCCCTCGGCGAAGGAGGTGACCGCTATTATGGGCACGCGCTTCACCGCTTCGTTCTTGATCGCCAGGTTGAAGAAGCGTATCCCGTCCATGACCGGCATGGTGATGTCGGTGATGATGAGATCGGGTTTCTCCTTCTCGGCTTTGGTCATACCGTCAAACCCGTTGAGCGCCGTGACGACCTCGTAGTCGCTGTACAAAAACAGTTCCAAAAGGTCGAGCGCCGCGTGGTCGTCGTCCACAATCAATATTTTCGCCATAGTTCCTCCTCAGTGCGCGGCCTTCCTGTAGAGCGCGAGCCCCACTATAAAGAAAATTACATTACCGACCCACGCTCCCACAAGTGTGGGCAAATATCCGTTCTGCGCGAAGACGAGGGCGAATCGGCTTAGTATCCAGTAGAGGAACGAGAGCAGGAGCCCCACCCCCAGGAGCGCCGTGCCCCCTCTGCGTCCCGTTCGGGAGGCGAGCGATATCCCGAAGAGGATGACGATGAAGTTCATGAAGGGCAGCGCGATCTTGAACTGCAGTTCAGCCATGAATTTCTGCGCCTTCTCCCCTCTGTGCTTTGCCGCCTCTATGTGGCTTGCCAGTTCCCAATAGCTCATGGCCTCCTTGGACTTCACCCGCTTCACGAGGTCGGCCGGCACGGCTGTGAGAATGCTGTCCGGCATGGAGCCGAAGCCTTTGGCGGTCAGTTTCTCCGCCGCGAAGAAGGTACGCGCCTGACCGTTCACGAAGCGCCATCCGGTACTGTCGTGCTCGGCCTCGGCCGCGTCGACGCGCTCTCTCAGGCCGCTTGGCGTGAAAGTGTAGCGCCGCACGCCGCGGAAGAACTGGGGGCTTGTGCAAAACTCATTGAAATAGTACATGACGTTCGGCGCGGCGAAGTAAAAGAAGTTCCGGCGGTACTCGCGTACGACCGTCTGCCCCTGATTCTGCGCCGCGGCCTCCTGTTGGCTTGCCGCCGGTTTGCCGAAGGAGGCGTTGAGCAGGGCGCGTTTCTCGTTGGCGCGCGGAAGCACTATCTCGCCGCCGTAAAAGACGCTGCCCGAAAGCAGAAGCCCTATAAGCAAAAGCGGCATGGTCAGCTGCCGCACGTTCACCCCCGCGGCTTTCATCGCCGTAAGCTCGCTGAGCTTGGCGAGCCTGCCTACCGAGAACATTGACGAGAGGAAGAGGACGATGGGCAGCACCGTCTGGACGATGAACGGCAGGTAGTACCAGTAATAGAGGATGATCTGCTCGAAGGCGGCGTTATCGAACTTCCGCAGGTTGCTCACGTAGTCTATGGTAACGAAGATCACGATGAGCGCGCCCAAAAGCCCGGCGGCGTAGCTCAAAAATATCCATATAAGGTATCCGGGGAGCGTCCCCACGGCTTTATTAAGGAGCCGCCTCGGAAACCGGAAGAGCGCGCCCGGCAAACGGAATATCCGGAAGCTCGAAAAGCGCTTGAAAGCGGGCGACAGCTTCCCGAAGAATGTCTTCAGAAACCCGAAGCCTATGGTGGTCTCGCGCGTCATGAGCACGATGAGTACAATGCCGCAGAGGATCAGAAAGGCGTTGCCCGCCCACATGCCGACCGCCGGCGAGATGATCATCTTATCCGCCATATTCTCGCCGGTGATTAAAAAGACCCAATACATGATGAAGAAGAATACCGAGTAGCTGGCGCCCACGGCAAGCCCGCCCCGCCGCGCCATTATGCCCAGCGGCGCGCCGATCAGCACGAAGATCAGGCACGCCGCCGGAATCGCGAACTTCTTGTGGACTTCGACCATGTACTGCGCGATAAGGGCGTCGTTGCCCGTTTGGTCCTTTGGTATTTGCTCGAGGCGGCTCTCGTACAGGTTAAGGCGCTCCTCAGGCCCGGCGCTTTGACGCTTCGCTCTCTTGATTAACGGCGTTAATCCGGCCTGCGCCGATGATTCTTCGGCCGCTTTGGGATTGGCCGATCTCTTTAACATAGCTGCTTTGGCGCTCTTTTTCAGATTGTTTGGCGCGTCCGGCTCGGATAATTCCGCGGGTTTGGCGGAAGAATCGGCGCTTATGCGCGCCTTTAAAGCCGCCGCCGAGTCGAGCAGTTGTACGCGCTCCGCCGTGAGCCGCGCGTTTGTTTCCTTGGCCGCCCGCGCATTGCCTAGCAGTTCGGCGATGGTCATCTCCCTGTCCCCGCGTCCTTCTGAGGAGGTGCGTTCGAGGCGTGAGTCCACGTTCTTTATGTAGACTACCTGCTTTTTGAAGCCGGCGACAAAGTAGTCCTGCATGTTATCGCGCGAGGTGCCGTGGGTCTCCCCGTTGAACAGGGAGAGTTCCAGGTACTCCCCGTCGCCGGTCATGCGGATGTTGCCGCTCTCCGCCACGGTCACGGTGGGATCCTGCCCCGGGTTTTCGGTGAA
Source organism: Chitinispirillales bacterium (assembly GCA_031281485.1). Classification (GTDB taxonomy): domain Bacteria; phylum Fibrobacterota; class Chitinivibrionia; order Chitinivibrionales; family Chitinispirillaceae; genus GUT77. The sequence continues at coordinate 5,326 of JAITFI010000050.1, forward strand.
CACGCGTATGCCCGATAAATTGCCGCTGAGGGCGTTGACCTCCTCCACGTAGAGGGCGTAGTCCTGAAAGTCGCGTATCAGCACCCCCGGCTCGATGAACGCGGCGGGGCGTTTGCGGGAGATGTCGCCGAGAAGGTTCGCGGCGCGATGGTTGGCCTCCGGCAGGACGAGGTCGTGGAAGAAGAAGAGCGCCACGGTGATCACCGCCGCCGCCGCCATGACCGGCACCACAAGCGCCGACATGCCGCGCCCCGAAGCCTTGATAGCCGTGATCTCGTTGTCCCCCGCCATCCGCCCGAAGGTCATAAGCGTGGAGGAGAGGACCGCCATAGGTATGCCGAGCGCCAAAATCCATCCGAGCTGTATCAGAAACACCTCAAGCACCACGATGGGGTCGATATTTTTAGACACGATCTTGTCCAGCATCATTATCGCCTGCTGCATGATGAACAGGAAAATGATGATGCTCAGGGAGGCTAAGAACGGGAAGATGTGTTCTTTTACAATGTATCGGTAGAGTAGCATATCTTCATAAAATAATAAAAGCCGGAACGACACGAAGGCTTTAAATTCAATTTCAAATATGTTGACATGCGCTGCCGCGATAATCTATATTTTATAGTTCGTAAGCTTGAACCGTCACCCATAAACGTTAAAAAAGGAACAGATGATGTCTAAGAAGCCTATCTCCCCGCTTCAGGCCGCCCGCGCGGCCTACAAACCCAAGCTTCCCAAGGCCTTGGCCACGCACGGCAGCTCGATGAAGGCGACCAAGGGCGAACCGACGCAGTCCGTGGCCGACCAGCACGAGATCAAGGCGCTCTTCCCGAATACCTACGGGCTTCCCGTGGTAACCTTCGACTCGCCCTCCGAGGCCAAAGTCAGCGCCCTCAAAGTGGGCGTGATCCTATCCGGCGGGCAGGCGCCGGGCGGGCACAACGTGATCGCCGGCCTTTATGACGGCTTGAAGAAGATCAACGCCAAGAGCGAGCTCTACGGTTTTTTGGGCGGCCCCAGCGGCCTTATAGACAACAAGTACATAAAGTTGGAAGGCCCCCTTGTGGATGAGTACCGCAATACGGGCGGTTTCGACATCATCGGGTCGGGACGCACCAAGCTTGAGAAGGAGGCGCAGTTCGACAAGGTCATAGAGAACTGCAAGGCGCTCGGCATAACAGCCGTAGTGGTGGTGGGCGGCGACGACTCGAACACGAACGCCTGCATGCTCGCCGAGTACTGCGCCAAGAAGCAATCGGGCCTCTTGGTGGTAGGCTGCCCCAAAACCATAGACGGCGACCTGAAGAACGAGTGGATCGAGGCCTCGTTCGGTTTCGACACCTCCGCCAAGGTCTACTGCGAGCTGATAGGCAACATCCAGCGCGACGCGAACTCCGCCAAGAAGTATTGGCACTTTGTCAAACTGATGGGCCGCAACGCCTCCCACGTAGCCCTTGAGTGCGCTTTGCGGACGCACCCCAACATCACGCTCATCTCCGAGGAGGTGGCCGAGAAGAAGAAGACGCTGCACGAGATCATTCTGGAGATCGCCAGCATAGTGAAGAACCGCGCCGAAAACGGCAAAGATTTCGGAGTGGTGTTAGTCCCGGAGGGCCTCATTGAGTTTATTCCGGAGATGAAGCTGATGATCGAGGAACTGAACGACCAGTTGGCCGCCAACGCCAAATTCTACGAAACGCTCAATACCGACGACGAAAAGTGGCAGTTCGTAAACAGAACGCTCAGCGCCGCCGCGTCGCATACTTTTTCGTCAATGCCGATAGATATCCAAAGGCAGCTCTTAGCCGACCGCGACCCGCACGGCAACGTTCAGGTCTCCCGTATCGAGACAGAGAAACTCCTTATAGAGATGGTCGTCGAGCAGTTGAAAGAGTGGAAAGCCCTGGGAAGCTACACCGGCAAATTTTCCACCGTAAACCACTTCTTCGGCTACGAGGGCCGCTGCGCCGCCCCGTCGAATTTCGACGCCGACTACTGCTACAGCCTTGGCTACACGGCCTCCAGCCTTATCGGAGCCGGATTGACGGGCTACCTGTCGTCGGTGCGCAACTTGACCAAACCCGCCGATCAATGGATAGCCGGAGGCATCCCGCTGACCATGATGATGAACCTGGAACGCCGCCACGGAAAAGACACGCCGGTGATAAAGAAAGCGCTTGTAGAGTTATACGGCAAGCCGTTCTTAGAGTTCGCCGCCCACAGAGAGAAATGGGCGCTGAACGATGAATACCAGTACCCGGGGCCGATACAGTATTTTGGTCCGAGCGAAGTCTGTGATATTACTACGGCGACGATTTTGTTGGAGAAGAGTTAAAAAATAAAAATCTTTAAAATCAAAATCTTTTAAATTCTTTTTTAGACGAAAGGGCGCGATAAATCGCGCCCTTTCATAGGATATGCGGGGCTAAACCCCGCATATAAAGTCAAAATCAACTTCAACGGCTTTTTTCTTTTTAATCCTATAATCCTATAATCCTATAATCCTTATAATCCTAGTTCAGACAGTCTTTTGATTTTATATATGCGGGGTTTAGCCCCGCATATCCTATGAAGCCGAAGGCTTCGTCTAAAAAAAAGAATTTGACTTTCGGCAGGGAAAGAGGTATATTCTAAGTATGGTATGTGCAACCTTTCTGTGGCTATGGATATATTTTTACGCAAGGGAGGCATGAACTATGAATAGCGCGGAAAAAGACTTTTGGGGCGATCCCGAAGCTATGGCCGCCTTTATAAGGAGGGCAAGGCGTCCGGGCGAGGGGCCAAGCGGCTATGACAGCAGGCTTAGTTTTGAAGACGCGGTAGCGTATGCTGAAGTTATAGGCGAGGCGGGCGAAACCGTACTCGCCGAGCTTCTGAAAATGAAAGGAGCTTCCGAAGTCGAGTCCAAGCCTAATCCCGAGCCGGCTGCTAGGGAATTGGTCGCGGTCTGATATGTTTATACAGAAAATAATAAGGATGGTGTAGTATGAGGTTTTTAAACCCGCATGATTGGACGAACGTGCCGACGGCGCCGTTGCCGACGCCGTTGATAGTCACATATATAAGTCACGCCCGCGCGCTTGCCAATGAATTCTCGTCTGCCAAGCGCTATTTTCCATCTGTCAATCGACAGTGGCGCATTTCTCATTTGTCAATTTTGGGGGGGCGGGGGGGGGGGGGGGGGGGGGGGGGGGCGGGGGGGGGGGGCCGGGGGGGGGGGGGGGGCGGCCGGGGGGCCCGGGCGCCCCCCGGCCCGCCCCCCGCCCGGGGCCCCCCCGCCCCCCCCCCCCCCCCCCCCCCCCCCAATCCGACGAACACGGCGCGACGGTCGACGTCTGCGCCGAGCGCTATATGTAAAAATAACATCCATGCTACCGGTAAAACCAAAGCCGCCAACACCATAATCCCGTCCCTCTCAAAAATATGCTTTT
>JAITFI010000067.1 GCA_031281485.1 Chitinispirillales bacterium
CCTCCCTCGCTCCAACCAAAATGGCTTCGCCATTTTGTTTTCCGCTACCCACCCTGCGGGGCGCTGCCCCGCAACGCCCCGTCGATAAACAAGCGCCGCTTCGCGTCGCAACGTCAAAATCCGAAAAATCTACAAATAATCTCTTCTATTGATACGGATGACGACGAGGTAAAGATTTCTGCTCTGGTGGCGCTTGCGTTGGGGAGGCCTTTTAGGTACCATGCCACGCACTTTTTCATCTCTCCGCAGGCTCGTTGTTCGCCGTGAAGTTCGCGGAAGGCTCGGATATGGTCTATTATTAATGTCTTTCGTTCTTGTAGGGATGGGGGAGTGAAAGGTTCTCCGTTTAACGCGGATTTTATCTCGGCGAACACCCACGGGTTTCCTAGGGTGCCTCGGCCTATCATTACGGCGTCGCAGTTTGTTTCCGCGAACATTTTCATGGCGTCGGCGGCGTTATTTATGTCGCCGTTTCCTATCACGGGGATTGACACGGCTTGTTTGACGGCGGCTATGCGTTCCCAAAATGAGCGGCCGGTGAACATCATTGTTTGGGATCTTGGGTGCAGCGTCACGGCGGCGGCGCCGTTTTCTTCGGCTATTTGGGCGAATTTTATATCTACCCAATCGTGGGTGTTCCAGCCGGAGCGTATTTTTACCGTGACGGGGACGGGGACGGCTTGGGACATTGCTTTTACGATTTTGCCGAACAGGGCGGCGTCCTTCAGGAGGGCCGATCCGGAGTTGTTCCTTACCACCTTGGCTACGGGGCAGCCGGCGTTCAGGTCTATGAAATCCGGGTTTACCCGTTCGTGGGCGAACCGCGCGGCGTTGGCTAAACGCTCGGGGTCGGAGCCGAAGAACTGTACCCCGATAGGTCTCTCGGACTCGTCGAACACCATGAGCTTGGCAGTGTTCTCCGATTTGTAGTGCAGGCCGTCGGCGCTGACCATCTCGGTGACCACGGCGTCGGCGCCGAGACGCCGGCAGATGCGGCGGTAGACGGGGTCGGTTATGCCGGCTAAGGGGGCCAGCAGTATGCTGTTTTTCTTTAGGAACATCGGTTATTTGGGTATCTTAACCACGAAGATATTTTTCCAATTTTTTCCCGTGAGGTACCACTCGTCCTCGCGTTCGTCGTAGGCTATGCCGTTTAGGACGTTGTCGACAGTGAGCGGGCGTTCCGCGCGCAATAGGTCGGCGCAGTCTATGACCCTTTTCACTATACCGTTCTCCGCCGATATTTCCACGATAAAATTCTGGTACCAAACGTTGGCGTAGACAAAGCCTCGCGCGTACTCCAGTTCGTTCAAGTATTTTTGCGGTCTTCCGCCGCGCGTGACAGCCACGGCGTGCGTGATCTCAAAGCGTTTGTCGCGGAAGTACAGCGAGTCTGTGCCGTTGCTCATTATGAAGCGCGTGGAGTCGTTTGTCAACCCCCACCCCTCGCCCCTATAGTGAAACTGGGGTAGCGCGTCGCTGTGCAGCGTCGGGAGCTCGTAGCGTATCGCGATTCCGCCCTTCCAAGTGAGCTGCACGAGTTCGTGGCCCAAGATCGCGATTCCCTCGCCGAACTCGCCGCCGCGTATATTGATCTTCTGCAGCGTCTCGCCGCTATGCGGGTCCACGCGGCGCAGGCTTGATTTGCCCACAAGCCCCGTGCTCTCGTAGAGTAGCCCGTCGTGGAACAGCAACCCCTGGGTGAACGCCGAGGGGTCGTGCGGTATCGTCCGCAAAATCTGCGGATGTACGGTCACGACCGCGTTGCCGGGCGCCGCGTGAAGCCACTGCGCCGGGATAGGCCGCGCCGCCGTAAACAGCAACACCGCCGCCCCCAACGCAAAACAGCGGCGGCCGCGCCTACCGCAGCCGCCGCTCATAAACACCCAAAACGCCCGTCGCGTCAAATCAGCAGCACTTCCCGTCCTCATCGCACTCGCTCATGGAACAGTACTTGTCGTAGATGAACGCTCCGGCAATGACCAAGACTACGAGCGCCAAAACGATCTTGATAAACTTGAACATTCTACACCCCCTCCGAAAGTAGGTTTGCGATTAATTGTTTTTTTATCCACAATATAATATACATAATGGGACACCGTAAAAAAAATTAAATATTATGGTCTACGGAATACGTAGAATGTCACATCGTCCTTTTCTATCTTCTTCATTAACCGTTTGGCCGGAGCTTTTTCGAGCAACGGATCATAGGTACGGGGATTTCCGCCGTAATCTCCCCAAATCCAACCTCTATCGTCTCTTCCGTCAATTATTGATTTCACATCAAACGCGACCTCATAGTACCTGACGGTGCCGGCGTCGCCTACCCTGATCTTGTAGTTCGCCACGATGTCAAAAGTGTTATAGAAGTCATTTACGGTGCATACCGCGGTATAATTACCCTTTGACGTGGACAGATAGACGCCCTTGTATCTTGTGGCGTACTGAGGCCGACTGCTCGAGTAGATTTTTTCGCGGATGTCGTAGCTTCCGTCATACAACGGAATATCCGTGGCGTCGTCATCGACGTAACCGGGGAGCATATAAATGTTGTCATGCCAATGCTTCACGTCATCATAACCGGCGATGATTTCCAAAATAGAGTAATTTCGCTGGTAGGCTTCCCACGTAAACCTAACCATAGCCGAGCCTCCATCCTCAATGGTGACGATGCAAGATGACGATAACGCGCAAGCGGTAACGGCTACGGTCGTCAATAACAATTTCTTAAACTTATTCATAATATCGGCCTCCTCATTTGAGATTTGGGGATTACAAAAAAAGCTGCCGACACGAAAAAATCGCGCCGACAGCCTAAATCATGATTCTTCTACGCCGTTTGGTGTTGCCGTGGCGTTACTTCTTTGCCCTCTTGAAGACGTAGTAAGTCACCTTACCCTTTGTGATCTTCTTCAGGAATTTCGCGGATTTCGCCGGCGTCTTCAAAAGATACGACGGTGTTTCGTCATTGTCGAACACTTCTTTAAGTATCCAAGTATCGGGGTCGTCTCCTAAAGGATCCCCTTCAATGAACAATCCCACGTCAAAGCCGATGCCGATATAAGTATCGGCATCATCAGCAACGGCGATCTCATAGTTCGCCACGATGTCGAAAGTATCCGGCTCGTCAAAAGTGCGGTCAATGATGGTGCAAACCGCGGTATAATCGCCCTCGTCTATCGGAAAATACACGCTCTTGTACTGGGTATCATAATCGGTTCCCATTGTGAAGTTCGCGTAAATTCCGTCAGGAATCTGACGGCTTCCATCATAGAAAGGCCTATGCGATATATGCAAGAACGCATCACTGTCTTCTAATTCGGCATATTGCCTATCATACACGTCGGAGTACCACGCATCCACATCGTTGTAACTCGCCGATATTATGTGGAGGTTAGGCAGTTGTTCCATCTCCCAATTGAACCTGACGTAAGCTTGAGCATCAGTCGTGGGAACTTCAGCTTCCACATACCACGCCGATATTCTGACATTCTTTTCCGGCATAACAAATGTTGTTGTCGGACTCGGATTTACAACAGGGTCGCCATCTTCGTCAACACCGAAAACATTTGACACCTCGTCGCTTGTCCAACCGACGAATATATAACCGGACTTCGTCCCCGCTGTTATTGAAACAGTCTCGCCTTTTTCGTACCTACCGCTCCCTCTCGTACCGGTCACCCCTGTCAGCGTGTCTACCTCACTTGTAGTAATATCCAATTCCCAAGTACCGATCGACACGTTGTACTTGGTCGCAGTCTGAGTGGTATCTTCGTCTTCCACACCGGTCCCGTTACCCGTCTCAACGCAAGACGCCATCATCAGCCCTAAGGCCGCTGTCATCACCCCAAACGAAAGAATCTTCCACGACTTAAGCAACTTCGACATACGCACTTCTCCTTTTAAAATAGGGTTTGTAATTCAAAAAAAAGTTTAGTTAAATTCAAAAAAATTTACCGGATTGGCTTCGCCGCGATAAGTACGGCGCGAGCGAAGCCAAGAAACCCGGAGATGTTACAAATTACCTCTGTATAGACCTTCTGCCGATCTTACGCTCCGCCAATTGCCTGACCAGTTCGTCGGAGACCTTGTTGATCTCTTCGGTGTTCCTGATGAGGGCGGTGCTTTCGCCCGTCGCGATGATCGTGCAGTTGTCCAAGTCGAGGATGCGCGCCCAGATGCTGGCGCCGCGCCCGGCCTTTTCAATGTCTATTATGCACAGGTACTCCACGCCGAAGTCGTTGCCGATCCGGCAGAAGTCTCTGTCTTCGGGCAGTCCGCCGCGGCGCGCTTTTATGTGTTCCAGCTTCTCCACTTCCCTGAAGAACTCGCGGGACTTGCGTCTCGGTTCCGAGTATTTGCGGAGGTTGGCGAGCTTGGAGACCACTTGTTCGGCAAGCTCCTCGGCGTTCTTGACGTTATCGTCGCCGAACACGTACCCGGCTATGGCGTTGCCGCGGGGCGGGGGAGGCGGCGGCGGAGGCGGAGGGGGCGGGGGCGGGGGCGGGGCCGAACTTGCTATCGACCGCCTATTCATCTTCCTGAACAAGAGTTCCCTTGAAAGCTCGTTCGCCGCTCTTTCGATTTCCGCGGTGTTGCGGATCAGGCCGGTGAACTCGGCCGTCGCGACCACTTGGCAGGTGGAGAGGTCGATGATGCGCCCCCAAACACTGGCGCCGCGTCCGGCCTTCTCAATGTCGATGATGCACAAGTAATTTACGCCGAAATCATCGCCGATGCGGCAGAAATCGCGGTCGTCGGGCAGTCCGCCGCGGCGCGCTTTCATGTGTTCCAGCTTCTCGACTTCCCTGAAGAACTCGCGGGACGCGCGCCTCGGCTTCGAATACTTGCGGCTGTCGGCAAGCTTCTCAACCACCTTCTCGGCCAACTCCTCGCCGTTCTTCGCGTCTTCCGCGCCGTAGACGTAGCCGGCGATGGCGTCGCCGCTGGACCTCGGCGGGGGACCGCCGGCCGGCGGGCCGCCCAAGGCCTTCGATTGCCCAAAAACCAACCCGCAACACAACACCGGTACCAAAACCAGCGCTTTTGCAATGACAGAACTTTTCATTGCTGTACCCTCCTGTAAAAAAGTTAATGGTTATATTGTTAATATCGTACTAATTCCGTCCGGATTTACCAAGATTAGACACGCCCAAAGCAAGACTTGTTACAATGGACACCGCCCATCCCGCAAAAACTAACTCTCCGGAATCTACATAATATATATTACCGGTCAACCATAAAGCAAAAAAAAATACAACAACAATAATCTACCGAGTAAGTATGGTATCCACTATTCCCAAATCCGGAAGCGGACCGGGAATGTACTACTACTTTAGAATTTGATCGGAGGAGGATTGTTACCGGAATCTTGTATATTTGCCGGCGAGCCCCTCTTTCCTGCCATTATTATGAATATTAATATGGATATAGTAAGCGGCACCGCCCAGTAGGCCCTGTAGTTCACCGCCCCCGCCGCGTCGGTGAACAGGTCCATAGTCCGCCCCGCCGCGTAGCTCCCCAGGAACCCGCCGATCCCGGCTGTGGCCACGTTGAACAGCTGGTGCACGCCCGACCGCTTGTTCACGTCGCAGAAGCCGTCCAAGCAGATCACGGCGGTGACCATGGTGAAGGTGTAGGCCAGCCCGTGCACGCAGAGGGCGGCGTATATCAGAGGCATGTTTACGCCTACGGCGCAGGCGGCGAAGCGGAAGATTTCCATGGCCACCCCCAGCATTAGCACCTTTTTGGCCCCGAAGCGGGCGAGGAGGTACCCCAGTATGCCCATGGCGACGATCTCCGGCACCTGCCCGAGGCTCATGGCCGGCATGACGGCGCGTTCGCTCAGGCCCGCGCTTCGCAGGAAGGGGGAGGTGCCCACGTTGTAGAACTTGTCCACGAAGGTGATGGCGGCGGTGGCGGCGGCGAGGGCGAGAACCCGCGGGCTGAGGACGACGTTCAGGGCCGCCCGGGTGCTCGGCCTTGGCGCGGACGCCGGTTCCGGTGTTGATACGGACGGTTGCGCGGGTTTAACCCGCTTTGGTATGGTCAGGCAGTAGGCGGCCATGATGAAAGAGGTTATCGCGGATATATCCAATAATACAGGCAGTTTGCTCCCTCCCTCGCCCGCCGCTTGCGCCGCGCCGCCGTGCTGCAGCCCGAAGCTCGCGAACCACGCCACGGCGATCCAGCCGATTGTCCCCCAGACCCGGATGTTCCCGAACTTCCGCCGCTCGGAGGGCGAGTGGTGGAAGGTGATGGCGTTTAAGAGCGGCGACATCGGGCTGACCACTATCTGGTAGACGACGTAGACGGTAAGCGCCTGATACCACCCCGTCTGCCTCGAAAATACGTACATGCAGATCCCGCCGACGGCGTTCAGGAGGCACAGCAGCCGTTCCGAGCTTATCAGGCGGTCGGCCACGAAGGACATAAAAGCCGGCGAAAAGATGGATCCCAGCGCCGACAAGCCCAAAATCAGCCCGACTTGCGCGCCGGAGAAGCCGAGGCAGTCGCGGAGGTAGAGGCTCAGGATTGGTCCCGTGGCCCCCCAGATGAAGAACTGGATGAACATCAGAAGGCTCAGACGGGTCTTGGGGTATCTCATCATTTGCGACGGTTCCGTGTCATACGCGTGAGCAATGAAAATATATTTTGCGCGGCGGTCTGACCATGATGTATTTTCCTACCTTATGATAGGGTATTGCGTTTGTTTCCAAAAAACCATTAACTTGCGAGGGTGTTTGCTATGGAAGGTGATGTGAGTGTTGCGGGTGAGGGCGGGGCGGCGGTTCCTGCCGCAGCGGCGGTGTCGGCGGCTCCGGCTCCGGCGACGGGCGCGCCTATCAATAAGCCGATCCCGAAGGATTTGACGGCTATGAAGCTCTTGAGCGTGACCAAGTCGTTCGTAGTGGTTCGGGCGCTGGTTTACGCGGTTGTGTCGGGGATTATGCTCGGGACCTGCCTTGTTGTGCTGGGGCTGTGCTATGTGATCGCCAGGTGGGGGGGATCGGCGGGGTCGCTGATTGCGTTGCTGGTCGTGCTGGGGTCGTTAGGCGCAATCTTCGGATTTTTGAAGTTTGCCCAGCGTTACTGCCTTTATATGATAAAGGCGGCGCACGTGGCGGCGATAACCGAGTATTTGAGGACGGGCGAGGTCCCGGTCACGGAGAGCGGGTACCAGGGCGTGCTGAAATACGGCAAGGAGATGGTGGGCAAGCACTTCGGGGCGGCGAACATCGCGTTTGTGGCCGACGCGCTTATATCCAAGGCGACGCGGCAGATCATGCGTTGGGTGAACAAGGCGGAGAACCTGCTCTCGTTCGTACCCGGCGCCCAAAATGTCTTCAAGATAGTGAATTTCATCCTCTCCACCGCCCTGAATTTTATCGACGAGGCGGTTTTGAGCTACATATTCTATCATAAGGAAGAGAAGAGCTCCTTCAAAAAGGCGTGCGACGGGCTCGTGTACTACGCTCAGGCTTGGAAGGGCATGCTCATGGGCGCGGCGAAGACGGCGGCATTCGTTTGGATCCTTCGGGGCGCCTGTTTCCTCATAGTTTACGGAATAGTTATCGGGGCCGGCATGTTTGTTTCCAGCGGCAGCGGCGCTTTAACCAAAGTAGTGTATATCGTCGGCGTGCTCTTCGCGCTGGTCTTCACCTACAGTCTCCAGACCATCATTATTGAGCCCTACGCAACTTGTATGATGATAAAGGATTACCACATAGCGATAGCCGGCAAGCCTTTGAAGGCGGACTTGTACGGGACGCTCTGCAAGGTGTCCAACGGTTTCAAGGAGTTGTTCAACAAGTCCAAGGAGCCGGTTCCGGAGACTATAGCGGGTTCGACCGGGGCGGAGGCGGCGTCGGAGCCGTCTGCGGCGCCGGTAACGACCACGGCTTCGGTGTAGTAAAAAAATATTGTAACGAAAGTTGTTGTGCCGTTGTCTAACCATAATGTATATTCCAAAAGCCGCGCCGTATAGGGTGAACGCCCGGTTACGGAGGCGGTTTTGGGATCATAGGCTATAGCCAAATAACTATTCACACAAAAAAAGGAGTAACAGATGTTTGCGTCAAAGCGGAACGTTAGGTTTGCGGTAACGGTCGTTGCGGTAGCGGCGGCTGCGTTTATGAACTCTTGCGGCGGCAAGAAGACCGGCCCCAGCGAAACTCAAGTCGCCGCCACCGGCGGTTTTGAGACGGTGACGACTCCGGCCTCCGAGCTTGAGGAGATCAAGAGGGACTTGGAGAGCAAGAACATCCCCTGCGGCATAGGCATCGGTGAGTCCACCGATGAGATGGTCGCCCGTAACGTGTCTACCGACGAGGCGCGCACCGAGGTCGCCAAGTCCGTCGACGTGCACGTGCAGCGTTTGAGCGAGTCCTACGCCCAGAACGTCGGCAACGAAGCCAAGAAGATTTGGGAAGAGGCCGTGAGGCAGATCACCGATCAGCACGTCAAGGGCGCCAGGGTCTACAAGACGCTTGCCCAGTATAATAAGGAAAACAACCACTTCAAAATCTACTCGCTCATAGTGCTCGACCCGGCGCTCTTCAAGGCTGCCGTCCAAGAGGCCGCCTCAAGGGACGAGGAGTTTGAGTTGCGCGTGAAGAAGGACGAGATGATGGCTAAGCTCGACGCGAATATCGCCGATTACGAGGCCAAGTACAAGAGGTAACCCCGGGTTTTACGGTAAGCGTCAAAATGGTTGCAAATAGGGGTTGAACGTGTTCAACCCCTACATTTTGGATTCAGTGTAAACCGATTTCTGCAAGACGGGAGCTGATTAAAATGAAAAGGGCGATTGTGTTTTTGGCGGCGGTTATCGCCGTTGCGGCTTTGCCGCAGGGCGCGGTATTCGGTCAGGCGGTTGGGAAAGGCAGTATGTTGCCCCAATGGGTTGACGACTCGTGGCGCAATGCGCAATACCCGCCTAATGTGTGGTACGTGGGCTATTCGATAGACGAGGTGAAGGGCGGGGCAAAGATTGCCGACGTGCTGAAGCGCGCGGAGAAGTCCGCGCAGATGAAGATAGCCGAAGGCGTCTACGTCAACGTCAAGGCCGAATCCAAAACGCTCACCCAAAGCGATCTGAAAAAGACCGGCGGGGTCGCGAGTGAGACTATCGGGAGGTACTACGAGCAACAGATAACCTCTTCTACGGACGTTGAGATTGCGGGAGTTGAACTCACCACCTTCCACGATCAGGCAAACAACAAGGTGTACGCGCTGGCGAAAGTGAAAAAAACCGATCTCGTCGGCTACTACGTCTCGCGTGTGGATTACTATCTGATGAACGCCGAAAACGACTTTAAATTGGCAAAACAGTTTGCCGATTCCGACAAGAAGCGCAGCGCGGTGGAGAAGATCACCGACGCGGTGAAAAATATCCTCGAGTGCAGAAAATACTGCAGCTTTCTGAGCGCTGTGGACATAAATGCCGCGTTACGCCTTATGAACAAGGGCGCCGAGCTTTTGCGCGAGATCTCTGCGTTTGATATGAAACTGCAGGAAGCGGCGCGTATCTTCGTCGGCGGCAGGGAGATGCTGAACGAAAAAGAGGTCAGCTTAGTGATCCCCAGCATTCAAAGCATGCTCTCCGAGAGCGGTTGCAAGGTGGCGGATAAGCGTGAGGAGTCAAACTTCATACTGACTGTGGACGTCAGGGACTGCGAGAGGAGCGCTTCCGGCTCATTCTTCTACGTCTACGCTTGCGTAAAGGCCGACGTATACAACGTAAAGACCGGCAAGAGCGACGCCAAACTGAATTTCACCGCCCCGAAAGCGGGTTGGACAAATGAGGAGAAAGCCGGAAAGAAGGCCTTTGAGGAGGCAGCGAGCGCGTTGTGGAAAGAGATACGGGAAAAGACCGAGATATGTAAATAAAGGGCGCGCCCCTGAGGGGGCGCGGATTAATATTATAGAGGAACACACGGTTCTACATGAAAGACGAACTACTCCGTCGCCTGCTTGTATCAATCCCGCAGTTGCTTTTAATGTCGTTCATCACATTTCTTTTCATAGACCTCGCCCCCGGCGACGTTTTGGCGCAGTACCGATTTGACCCGCGGATCAGCGAGGAGACGGTGCGGGAGGTTGAGGCCAAGTACCACTTCGACAAGCCGGTGCTGGTCCAATACGGCCATTGGCTGTTGCGGGCGGTGCGCGGCGACCTCGGATACTCTTTCTCGCGCCACGCCCCGGTTTCGAGCGTGATAGCCGAGCGGCTCTTCAACACGTTCATACTCTCGCTGTTCTCGATCATTATAACCTGGGTTGTGGCTATCCCGCTCGGCATATACGCCGCCGTGAGACAGTACTCGTGGGGCGACAGGATAATGTCCGTCATATCCTACGTCGGGATGTCGCTGCCGACCTTCTTTTTGGCGTTGCTGCTCATGTTTTTTGTCTACTTGTGCAGGGATCTGCCGCTGATCTCTATGATCCCCACGACGGGCATGGTGTCGGCGGGGCACGAGCAGATGGGCTTTTTCGGAAAGCTGGCGGACAGGGCGCTGCACATGGTGGTGCCCGTTTCGGTGCTGACGATCACCGCGCTTGCCGGCCTTCAGAGGATAAGCCGCGGAAACATGCTTGAAGAACTGCGGAAGCAGTACGTGACGACCGCTAGAGCCAAGGGTTTGCCGGAGAACAGGGTGGTCTACCGCCACGCCTTGCGCAACGCGGTCAATCCGCTGATAACCCTGTTCGGCTTTGAGTTCTCGTCGCTGCTCAGCGGCGCCGCCCTTTTAGAGATAATAATGAACTGGCCGGGCCTGGGCAGCCTGATGTTGAGCGCCGTCCAAACCCAAGACACTTTCTTAGTGATGGGCAGCCTGCTGTTAGCGGGCCTGATGTTGATAGCCGGAAATCTGTTGGCGGACATATTGCTGGTAATCGCGGATCCGAGGGTGCGGAACTAATAATGAAAACAAAATTTTTCGACTCACGCGCCCAAGAAAAATTCTTCGGCCACCCTCTCGCCCTCCCCGGCCTGATCACGCTCTGCGTCCTCTACGCCGTGATGGTCTTAGCCGAGTTTGTGGCCCCATACCACTACGACAACGCCGACAGGAACGGCTCCTACCAGCCGCCCACGAAACTGCATTTCACGAACGGCGGACGCTTCTCCGTTGTTCCTGTGGTCTACCCAAAGTCCTATACCTTCAACGACCGCTACGAGCGCGTCTACGTAGAAGACGAGTCTAAGCCGTACAAGCTGGCGCTGTTTCCCAAAGGTGACCGCGTGAAGCTCTTGGGCTTTATCCCCATAGAGCGCCATCTCTTCGGTCTGAGCGGCAACCCCAAAGACGCGCGGCTGTACCTGATGGGCGCCGACGCGGTCGGGCGCGACCTCTTCTCGCGGATAGTCTACGGCTCGCGGGTCTCGCTCACGGTCGGCTTCTTGGGCGTGCTGATAACCTGCGTCCTCGGCTTCTTGGTCGGCGGCGCGGCGGGTTACTTCGGCGGCAAACTCGATTGGGCGCTGATGCGTTTCGCGGAGTGCTTTATGCTGGTGCCCACCTTCTTCCTGATGCTGGCGCTGCGCAGCGCGTTCCCTATTAAAATATCGAGCGTGCAGGTCTACTTCCTTATAGTGGTGATAATGAGCCTTGTCGGCTGGGCGGGCTTCGCGAGGGTGATAAGGGGCATGGCGCTGTCGATAGGCCGCCGCGACTACGTGACCGCCGCCAAAGCGCTCGGCGCCGGACACCTGCGGATAATCACGCGCCACATCCTGCCGCAGACGATGTCGTACGCCATAGTCTCAGCGACACTGTCGGTGCCGGCGTACATACTCGGCGAGTCGGCGCTCAGCCTGATAGGCTTAGGCATACAAGACCCGCACGCGTCGTGGGGAAACCTGCTCAGCGCCGCGATGAATTTGTCGCAGATACAACTGCATCCATGGATATTGCTTCCGGGCGTGTTTATTTTTCTGACGATTGTGGCGTTTAACTTTGTTGGCGACGGGTTGCGGGACGCTTTGGATCCTAATAGGTAATCGCGGCGCTCCCTACCGCCAAAACTCGCACTCTTCAAGAGTTGTCATCTTTCCCGCCATCATCGGCATCCTGATCCCCCAAGTTGCGCTTTCGGCGTTTTTTGCCGCCTCGGCGCAGCGCATTGCGAGGGCGCGCGCCTCTTCGGCTACCACGGCTAATCTCTCGCCCGCATTGCCCGCGTCAGCCGCTTCCATTGCCGCGTTTAGGGCTAAGCGGTTGGTCCGGATGGCTATGTCGTCGATCGTCTCTATGATTTTCGTGTTGTTGTCGGACGCGGCCTTTATCTGGTTGATCACCTCCGCCATGCTCTTAATCGCGGCGTCGCCCTCGCTTACGACAGTGTACATCTCGGCGGCCAATAAATTGGCCTGATTGTACAGACCGATAAGCATAGCCGCCGCGCAAAGCGTCGACAAAACCGCCGCGATGGCGAATATAGACCTTGTGCCGAATACGGAAATCGCCCAAACGGTCAGAACAGCGACTATCGCCACAACCGCGGCGGACAGCAGAATCTTCGCGCGGGTATTCATGAACTTGCCTCCTCCTCCTTCACTGGTCAGATATGGTTAAATTGCTCCGGAAAACGGCGGACACTGCGACCGACCCGTATATGTATTCGTGGCAGTGTCGTAAAAATTGCAAAAAAGGAATAGAATTGTCCGAAAGTCTACCGCCGGAGAGGTAATTCAAATAAATTTGACTCCGGGAATCAACATTAATTATATTGGTAGTGTATTGAGATATCGGCTGTAGAGATAAAGCAAGCCGGTCAGACGCTCCACCGAACACTCAGGTTTTCGGGGGGGCTTTCTTGGCCGAGACTAAACAAAAAGGGCGGCCCACGCCGAGGCCACCGCTGTAGTCAGTATGAGTTTGCGCATTATGGTTGATCCTTTAGGTTAATGGGTAAGCAGTAATATAAATCATGGGCTGTCGGCGACGCAACGGACGGAGAGGGCGTAATACGCCTTGTCAAGTGGCCAAGAGGTTACAACGTTGTTACAAGAAAGTATAAATTTACAGTAGGCGGCATTTCTCCCGTACATCTCCGTAGTTGTCCACCAAGAACCTTTATTAATTAAATTTCTGAACTCGCAATTGCGGTAACTGCTGCGTTCACCGCCGGGCAAGGCCGAAATTTTGAAATCATCCGTACCGCTACCGTTATACGATTCTTTACATCTCCACTCGTACTTTGATTTCAATTTTTTACCCGCAGTTCTTTCACCGCCTGCCGTCATTACCAACTTGTTCCAATCAACAGTATCAGGCAACTTCCATCCGGTGGGACAGGCTGTTGTTGCCGCGTCCCAATCGTACAGCCTGCCGTATTTAACGCAATTAGAATCGGCGTTATTATAGCACCAAGAACTATCCGTTTGATAATTGAGATTCTGCGCCATCCACGTCTGCGTCCCAATCTTCACCGTCTTGTACGTCTGCCCGTCCCTTGTGTCGGTGAGTGTTCCGAAAGACGGCTCTCCGGCGAAAGTCCCCGCGACCGCCGCTGTAGTCAGTATGAGTTTGCGCATTATGGTTGATCCTTTGGGGTAAGGGGTAGGTAGTAATATAAATCCCGCCCCGCTGTATCACAAATAAATCTCGCCGCCCCGCCCGAAATCACACCATTTCGTTGAAATATCAATCCCCCTCGCGCCGTAGTCTTTACAGGCAACCCCAAGGGAGGATTATGATGGACGGAGAACTCTCAATATCAATGAAAATGACGCAAACAATGGAGAACATCCGCCGTGCCCCGCCCCCTGCCCCGCAAAATGATTTTGACTTTCACCTCTCGACTATATTATATTGTATAAACCATGGTCACAAAATTAAGCAAAGAAGCCCTGCAATCTATCAGCCAGCTCAGGTTGCCCCCCAGGATGTACGACATGGGCGCCACCTTGTTGAACCGATACTGCGCCACGCTTGTCGAGTTCGTCGAGGACTTCCCCGAATTTGAGGCCGCCCTCAAAAAAGCCGTCGTTATAGGCGACAGCGGGTCTTTGGAGCGTACATTATCTCTCTTCGCCGAGACGCTCGCCAACATACACGCCGACGGGTTGAAGCAGGAGTGCGACAGGCTTCGGGACGGCATAAACGCCGGGGGCCGCGATAAGCTTGAGGCGGACGTAACGAACTTTCTGGCCTCGGCGGGCACCCTCTCCGTCGATATACAGATGGCGCAGCACAGGGCTGAGGAGGCCTTAAAGCCTAAGCCGCGCAAATACGAGGTTATATACGCCAATGACACCAAAAGCATCTTGGCGGTGGACGACATTCCGGTTACGCTCAATCTGCTTAGCGCGGTGCTTACAAAGGCGGGGTACAAGGTGACCGGAGTGACTTCGGGGGCGGCGGCGCTCGGCTACATCGAAAAGTTCACCCCGAACCTCTTCATTCTCGACATAGAGATGCCCAAGATGAACGGCTTCGAGTTGGCGGTCAAGCTGCGGGAGGCGGGGCAGACCGCCCCTATGGTCTTTCTGACGGGCAATACCACCAGGGAGTATTTGATGCGGGCGGTCAAGCTCGGCGCGGTCGATTTCATCGTGAAGCCGTTCAACGCCGACAGCGTGACGGAAAAGATCAATAATATATTCAAGGGGGCGGTTTGAGCGCCACGTTCTATGCTTTCCTCGCGGCGTTTTTCGCTTCGGCCGCGCTTGTTATGGGCGTTATGCTTTGGAAGAGCGTCAGGCTCGGAAAAAAGCTCCTTGAGGATTCGTCTAAGCTCGCCACGGTCTTCTCCGCCATTCCCGACCTCGTCTACTGCATGGACAAGGACCAGCGCTACACAAGCACCAATAAGGCGTTCGAGATCTTTGTCGGGAAAGACAGGGACGATATTATCGGAAAGGCGAACGACTACGTATTCGCCGAAAAGCAGGGAATGGCCGCCTACTTCAACGAGATTAACACCAAGGTGCTGAAGGAGCAAAAGACATTGGCGGTGCAGGAGTGGGCGACATCAAACGAGGGCGTGAAGATGTTCCTCGACGTCATAAAGATGCCCCTCTACCAAGGCGGGGCGCTCACGGGGATGGTGGGTATCGCGCGCGATATAACGGCGCACAAGGCCGCCGAGACGCGGGCGTTAGAGGCCTCCAAGGTTAAGAGCCAATTTATAGCGAACGTGTCGCACGAGATTCGCACCCCGCTGAACGCCATTATCGGCATGTCGGAGCTCTTGTCATTGGAGTCGCTCCAGAGCCGCCAGCGCAACTATGTTAAGGATATAAGCATAGCCTCCCACTCGCTCCTGTCTATCATAAACGACATCCTCGACTTCTCAAAGATAGAGGCGGGCAGGCTGGAGCTGAACCCTATTGACTACGACTTCCAGGAAATGATGGCGAACCTCGTCTCCATGTTTAGGTTCATGGCGCGCAAAAAAAATCTGGATTTCGATTACGAGGAGGGCGTGGACGGTTTGCCCAGGTGCCTATACGGGGACGACGTCAGGCTGCGTCAGGTGCTCATAAACCTATGCGCCAACGCCGTCAATTTCACGAACAGCGGGCGCGTCAGCCTGAAAATTACGGCGGACGACGGCAAGCTGACATTTGAAATCGCCGATACGGGGGTCGGAATCAAGCCCGACGACCTGAAGAACATATTCGCTCTCTTTACGCGCGTCGACTCCGTCAAAAACCGCGACATGACGGGGACAGGGCTGGGGCTCTCCATATGCAAGACCTTCGTGGAGATGATGGGCGGCACCATCAACGTGGAGAGCGAATACGGCGTAGGCACCGCATTAACCGTCGCCATCCCTATGACCGTGGGCGACGAAAGCAAAATCGTGCGCCCGAACGTCGAAAGCGGCAATGTATCATTCAGCGCGCCCGACGCCAAGGTGCTGGTGGTGGACGACAATAACCTGAACCTGAAGGTCGCCTACAGGCTGCTCGGGCTCTACGGCATTGCCGCGGATATGGCATCGTCGGGGGAGGAGGCCATTATCGCCGTTCAAAGAACCTCATACGATTTGGTGTTTATGGACCACATGATGCCCGACATGAACGGCATACAGGCCACAGCCAAGATCAGGGCGCTGGGCGGCAAGTATTTTAAGCTCCCCATAGTCGCCTTAACGGCGAACGCGACGCGCGGCGTGCAGGAGATATTCCTGTCAAGCGGCTTAAACGATTACATGCCCAAGCCGATAGAGTTAGACACGCTCTCGGAGATACTCAAGAGGTGGATACCCATAGAGAAAATAGGCGGCGCGCTCAAGGACGCGCTGGGCCGGATAGGGGAGCCGGTCAGCGCCGGCGCCAGCGGTTTCTGGGAGGAACTTGCCAATGTGGGCGGCATAAACGTAGAGGTGGGTAAAAACCGCGTGGCCGGCATGGAGGATATGTACCGCGAAACGCTGGAAATCTTCTACGGCAAAACGCCGCGGGAGTGCAAGGCGCTGTCGGAATATTTAGACGCCGGCGACATGCAGAACTTCGCTATATTGGCGCACGGGATGAAGTCGTCGCTCTTAACCATAGGCGCGATGGGTTTGGCGGAGACTGCGCTTGAGCTGGAAAAGGCCGGAAAGGCGGGGAATAAGGGGCGTTGCGCGGAGATCACGCCGGCGTTTGTGGAGCATCTCCGCGATTTGCACGTTAAGCTGTCGCCTATATGCAGCACGGGCAACGCGCAAAAAACGTTGACGTTGCCAAAGGGCGACGGCGCGTTGTTTAAAGAGAAGCTGAACGCCGCAATGGAGTATGCGGAGGCTTACGACGGGGACAACGGGGTGAAGGCGGTGGAAGCTCTAATGGGGTACGATTACGGCGAGGAGGCGAACGGGAGGCTTAAAGATGTTCGGACGGCGTTCAAGTGTTATGATTTTGAGGAGGTGAAAAAGTTGTTGGGGTTGATGTGTTAAAATCAAATTCAAAATCATTTAAGGGGAGGGCTGCGCCCTCCCTCGCTCCAACCAAAAATGGGCTTTGCCCATTTTTGTTTTCCGCTACCCACCCTGCGGGGCTATGCCCCGCAACGCCCCTTTTAAAAACAAGCGCCGCTTCGCGTCGCAACGTCAAAATAAAAGCCGTTGATGTTTAATCCTATAATCCTTTAAACTTGTTTATCTCGGCGAAGCCAATCCTAAAAATCCTAGTTCAGACATTTCTTTACCCCCTCAAATTCCGTTAAAAACGCGGTTTTTGTAAAAAAATAAAAAAAGTGAAAAAAAAGCTTGCATTCCGTAAAAAAATATGTTATATTTGTAGAGCTACGGTCAATAAGGCCTGCGAGCACGGTTCAGTAAACTGCGTAACAAAGAGTCACGTAAGTACGTACCAAAGTAATAAACAAAGTCATAAAAAACATCCGCTCTTTGAAAACATCGATGTGTGATACGGGTTCTCAGAACATTTTTTTGAGTAATTCCGGCCTGTGC
>JAITFI010000081.1 GCA_031281485.1 Chitinispirillales bacterium
CTATCAAAAGACAGAATCCACCCGGCGCTGTTAATACTATTGGGAGGGTTCGTCGGGGTTTTTATATATTGACTTTGACGTTGACTTTATATGCGGGGTTTAGCCCCGCATATCCTATGGAAGGCGAAGCCTTCGTCTAAAAAAAATTTTGACTTAAGACGTATTCAAAAATGAGGATAAGAACGTAAGAAGACGCGCTCGAACTATTCAGATGGATAAAACATATCCTATACAAAGGCGACCTATCGCCTGAAAGCGAAGAAACATTTAGAAACCTATTAAAAGGAGGCAAAACCATGAAACACGCTCTTGAAATATGGAGAGACGAGATGATCGACGTGGCGACACTCGAGGGTGAGCGCGAGGGTGAGCGCAAGGGTGAGCGCAAGAAGGCTTTGGAAATCGCGGACAGACTCATGACTAAAGGGATGAGCATCGGCGATGTCGCAGATGCCACCGGACTCACTGTTGATGAAATCCTACAGCGGTAAAACGACTACCAAAAACGGGAGACGGGGTCGCCATACCCCGTTTTTTACCCTCTTTTGACCATTTTCACTCCCCTACAGCCCACTTTTTTAACTTTTTTTCACTTTTTTGCATTTTGCTATTGACTTTTTTCGCCCGCCATAGTATATTATTACAATTAACACCACCCTAGGCGCCCCGCGCCAACCCTACTAAAAAGGGTCCCTTGATTAACGCAATCAGCGTTTTACGACAATGGTGTAAAAGCCGTTAGGCTTTTAAAGTCTTTATATTATATTATGCTGTCGTTAAGACGATTCTACTATGAATGCTTTGAAAAAATAAGTGACTGATTCAACGTCGAATCATTGTCCGCGCACGTGCCGCGGGCGGGTGATTCGTCGCCCTCTCGTATGTGTTTCGGACAGCGTTCCCCGTTGCGATTCATTTTTTTCATCACACACCAAAAAGGAGGCGGTTTCTGTGTTAGACAATATTAAGGTAGGCACCAAACTCATCGCCGGCTTTCTCGCCGTCGCCGCGATAGCCGCGTTTATCGGGTTTATGGGGATAAACAGCGCAGGCAAACTGGACAACCTCAACGACGAGATGTACACGGTCAGGGTCGCATCCATCAAAGCCGTAGACGAGGTGAACATGGAACTGGCCAAGATGCGCGTCGCCCTCCGCGCGATGACAATGGCCGGCGGCGACGACGCTTGGAGAGCGGAAGCCGCCTCGTTCGGCGAATCCCAAAAATTGGTAGAAGACGGCATAGAGATCTTGGGCCGTCTTCTGCGAACCGAAAAGGGGAAAAAGCTGCTGGACGACATAAAGAAAAATTACGCGGAGTTTTTGAGGGCGTCAAAGGGCGTAATGGACGTATCGGCAAAAAAGAGGGTGGCTCCCGACGCGGACATCTCCGCCGCTTTGACCCACGCTAGAGAGCCGAGTTTGAACGTAGCGAAGGACGCGGACGAACTGCAACAGATGATAAGCGAATTCGCGAAGGCCGGATGGGAGGACAGCAAACAAACGCACAAGAGCGTCTTAGCCACGCTTATCACAATGTTGATACTCGGCGTGGTGATCAGCGTCGCTCTCGGATTTTTCCTTGCGCGCAACATAAGCTTGCCGCTTTTGAAGACCGTCCGCATGCTCGACGAGCTGAAGATGGGGCATCTCGACATGAGGCTCAGAATGGACCGCAAAGACGAGGTCGGCCAAATGGCGAAGTCGATGGACGCGTTCGCGGACGATTTGCAGAACGTGGTCATAGACACGATGAAGAAGATTTCGGAGGGCGACCTGAGCGCGAGAATCACGCTGAAAGATCACCACGACGAAGTATCAATGGCCCTGAAAAACACCGTCGAGTCTCTCAATGCCGTCATCGGCACGATGAAGAAGATTTCGGCGGGCGACCTGAGCGCCAGAATCGAGCCTAAAAGCGAAAACGACGAAGTATCCATAGCCCTCAGGGAGACCGTGGAATCGCTGAACACCGTTATCGGCACCATGAAAAAGATTTCCGTGGGCGACCTGAGCGCCGAAATCGAGCCTAAAGGGAAACAAGACGAGGTATCCCACGCCCTCAAACATACCGTGGAGTCGCTCAATGTCGTAGTGGGCACCATGAAGAAGATTTCGGAGGGCGACCTGAGCATGTGCATCGAGCCCCACAGCGAAAAGGATGTGATATCCGCCGCCCTCGAGGCCACGGTGGAGTCTTTGCGCCAGCTCATAATCAACGACGGCGGCAGGGTTCTTCAGGCGGCGGCGAATAAGGATCTGTCGCAGAGGCTTACGAGCATTTACATGGGCGAGTTCGCCAGGATGAAGGACAACATAAATACCGTCATGGACAGCCTCAGCTCCGCCCTTAATCAGGTAACGGACGCGGTGGCGCAGGTGGCGAACGCGAGCGGCGAGATTTCGATCGGCTCCCAGAGTCTGGCCGAGGGCTCGAACGAGCAGGCGAGCTCCCTCGAAGAGGTGTCTTCGAGCTTGGAGGAGATGTCGTCGATAACGAAGCAGAACGCCGAAAACTCCGGTCAGGCGATTATTTTGGCCTCCGAGGCGAGCGCCGCCGCCAAAGACGGCGATGTTACTATAAAGCGTATGGCGAACGCTATAACTCTGATAAAGCAATCGGCTGACAACACCGCCAAGATCATCAAATCGATAGACGACATCGCCTTCCAGACCAACCTGCTGGCGATCAACGCCGCCGTCGAGGCGGCGAGGGCCGGCGAGGTCGGCAAGGGCTTCGCGGTCGTGGCCGAAGAGGTGCGCAATCTCGCCATGCGAAGCGCCGACGCGGCCCAAAACACTGCGGATTTAATCGAGGAATCGGTGAAAAGCGCCGGCGACGGCGTCAGAATCACCGAGGAAGTCGCCGTGTCCCTCGGCAAGATCGTCGACCGCACGAGCAAGGTGGGCGACCTCATAGCCGAGATCGCCGCGGCCTCCAAAGAGCAGGCGCAGGGCATCGAGCAGGTGAACATCGCCGTGGCGCAGCTGAACCACGTCACCCAGAACAACGCCGCCAACTCCGAGGAGTCCGCGAGCGCCGCGGAGGAGCTCAGCAGCCAAGCGGCGGAACTCGCGAACATGGTGAGCGAGTTCCAATTAAGCGCGGACGGCGCCCCGCAGCGCGCCTCCAGAATAGAGTACGACGATCGGCGCAGGACGCCGCGTCCCGCCGGAACGGGGCAAGGCGACCGCCGCGCGACGCCGAGGCCGAAGCAGCAGCGGCCCGCCGCGCCGGCGCACCACGCGCCTCACGACAACAGAAACGAAAAGTACAGAGCGGCGGACGGGCCCAGAGTTACAAAGCCGATGAAAGCCGTGAAAGCGGAGGAAGTCATTCCGCTGGACGAAGAGGAGATGAGCGAGTTTTGACCGAATGTATGGACAACAGGGCTGACTACCGAATCGTTTCGCTCGCGATGCGGTCGTTTCGACTTCGCTCAACGACCTTAAAGCTCCCTGAGCGAAGTCGAAGGGAGTTGGCGTTTACGATAGCGTTCGACCCCGGCAAACCACAGGGTCAAAGTCAACAACCGTACCGCAGCACCCGCGCGGATACGCATCAATCATCTTTACGCTCCGCCCTCTCCAGCGCCTCCTGCATCTTTTGGGAGACGTCGGAGATATTTCGGTGCGTCTTCTTCACCGCGGTGTCGATGCTACCGGTCTTCGAGGTGATCTTATGGATGGACTTCGTCGCTTCCGCCTCTATCCGCTCGGTCGCCGAGACCGTGCTCTTTGATGAATACGCGAGTTTGCGCACCTCCGCCGCCACGACCGCGAACGCCACGCCCGCCTCCCCAGCGCGGGCGGCCTCGATGGAGGCGTTGAGCGATATAATGTTGATCTGCATGGCGATCTTGTCTATCTCCATTGCCATCTTGTTATACTGCTCTATCGCGGTGGTCACGTCGGTGACGCAGCCCACTATCTCGCCGCACAGTTCCTTAACCGCCGAGATGTCCGTGAGCATCCCGTCAATGTCGCGGATGTTGTCTTTTGACATATCGATCATGGCGCCGTGCTCTTTCTTTATCTCGTCGCGGGCCTTTTGGACGCAGTTTTCGGGAATATTCAAACCGCACGCCACCTTTTTCGCCATATCGTGGCAGGTATCGGAGCCGCACGCGGAGCAATCGAAGTTTTTTTCCAGTTCCGTCTCCTTGCCGAGCAGCTCGAAAGAGCGGTCTATCTGCTCTTGGGAGGCGGTGTAGGGGGCGAGACGCGCCGGTGTGTATTTTCGGATGAAATCGTCCAAAATCAGTCTTTTGTCGTAATCGGCGTACAGGGCCACGAAATCCTCTTGGCTGCGCCTCTGCAATATGTTCTGCCGCGCCTCGTCCATAATCGCGTTGACGTCGAACTCGTCGCGCTTGTGGGCGCAGCCGGTTCCCAAGTTGCATCCTTCGGGGCAGTTCAGCACGTCGAATATCGCGGGCAGGTTGGTCCCGCGCTTCTTGGCGAATCTGTCTAACGCGTGGTACACCGTCCCCTGACCCTCGGACTTATCGATGCGCAGAATCTTGCCGAGGTACCACTCCACGTTTTCGCGCAATCCCCCCGGCATGGAGTACAGGCACCCGAGCGAGGACTCCGCGTGGTCAAAGCCGGACTCCTCTTTCGGCAGCGCTATCCCGTGCGCCTCGATATGCTCGTAGAGCTTTTTCAGCGTCACGTTGTAGTCCACGTACCCCGTGGCGGCGAATTCGTCCGACTTCGCTATACACGGGGACAGGGCGGCTATACGGTCGTTCACGCCCTCGTATTTCTTCATATAGATAGCGGTGCACAGCATAGGGCTTTGCACCGGCGAGAGGTACGGTATCAATTCTTGGCGGTGCATCAGGATGTAGTTCACGACGGCCGGGCAGGGCTGCGTGATGACGGAATACGGGTTATGCATCTGTATATACCGGATATGCCCCCAAGTGCAGATGTCCGCCCCCAATGAGACGTCGTATATCTTCTTCACCCCCTTCTGCCTGAGCCACGTCAGGAGGCGCCCCCAGTTCTCGCCGTTGGCGCGGTTGGCCGGCGCGGCGAAGAGGGAGATGGCCGTTCCCTTCCCCAAATCGGCCAAAAACCGCTCGGTGCCGTCGTTGTAATCCCGGCAACCGTGCCGGCAAGCCTGAATGCAGGCGCCGCACGCGATGCAGCGGCTGGAATCCGTCTTCACCCTGATCCGGCCACCCTCGCTGTAGACGATATTCGCGCCCTCAACCGGGCAAACACGGATACAGCGATTACAGCCTACGCACTTGGAAACGTCGTCGGTTATCAACTCGCGCATAATCCCCCCGGCGCTTTTCATGAAACTTCTTACAATTTGCGGTTCTTCGCAATCCCGTCCTATAATATAGTATATAACTCAACTATATCAAAATATTATTTTATATGGGACGCCCTACGAGAGAAGCAAAACGCGCTTGCGCAAAAAAGATAGTTCCTGCGGCATATCACGCAGCGCCTCGCGGTCTTTTTTGCGCATTTCCCAACGGATGGGCGGCAACTCCGTGCCGCGCTTGCGCACCATCAGGATACAGGTGAAGGTATCCTCAATCTCGTTCACAATCTCAAACGGAAACGAGGCGGCGACGTCGTCGGTCGCTTCCGCCGCCGACGACGGTATAATGTTGTTCGCCCGTATACCCACGTGCCGCGCGCCGCCGCCTGTTTCGCCGCGCTCAAAGTCTATACCCCAATCGCTCACGAAAACCCGCGTCCCCCTGACCTCAGCCGCCGCGATGTTTTTGCAACCTGTCAGCCGCGCCGCCTGAACGGTCGCCGGATTCTCGAACAACTCCCACTTGCCGCGCGACGCCTCGTTTTTGCCGTGGTCGATAATCGCGATATCGCCGCACAGCCTGTACACTTCGTCGCGGTTGTGAGATACGTAGAGGACGGGCTTTTGGAAACGTTGAAACGCCGCCGCGAGCTCCAATTCCAACTCCCAACGCAGATGACTGTCGAGCGCGGCGAAGGGTTCGTCGAGCATGAGAATATCGGGAGACCCGGCCATGATCCGCGCCAACGCGCAACGCTGCTTTTCGCCGCCGGAGAGTTCGTGCGGATACTTGTCTAAGTGCCGCGATATATGAAAAGTTTCAGCCAACGCCACGGCGACGGCCATACGCTCCTGGCGCGGCTTCTTCTTCGCGCCGGCCATGATGTTTTGCCGTACCGTCATGTTAGGGAACAGCGCGGAGTCCTGAAACATAAAGCCCGTGTTCCGCGCCTGCGGCGGCAGGTTGATTTTCTTCTCGGAATCGAAGAGCGTAACGCCGTTTAACTCTATGCGCCCGCTGTCGGGTTTCGATATTCCCGCGATGCACCGCAGCGTCATACTCTTGCCGCTGCCGGACGCCCCCATCAGAGCCGTTACGCCCGGTTTCGCCGTAAGGTTCACGTCAAGGTAAAACCCGCTTAGCTTCTTTTTGATATCGCACGTAAGCATATTCGCTACCCCCTCGCTCGCTGTTGGGTAAAGGCGTTGATCGTCATCATAAACACGAACGATACCACAAGGTTTATTATCACCCAATACATTGCCATATCGTCCTGATTTATTTGCCAGTAATAGGCCACGGCTGTAGACACGGTTGCGGTCTTGCCCACTATGTACCCTGAAACCATGCTTGTCGCGCCGTACTCCCCTATCCCGCGGGCAAACGCGAGCGCCGCCCCGGCGATTATCACCGGCTTGCAATTGGGAAGCAGCACCCGGAAAAATATATACCACTCGGACAACCCCAGCGTACGCCCCGCGTCAAGCAAGTTGCGGTCAAAACTCTCAAACGCCCCGCGCACAGTCCTGTAGACAAACGGAAACGCTATTATGGCGACGGCCACGACGGAAGCGTACCAACGCATTGTAATAGTCAGCGAGAACCATTCCAGCAACTTCGCCCCTATCGCGCTCTTTGGCGACAGCGACACGAGGATGAAGTAACCTACAACCGTCGGCGGTAGCACCATAGGAATAGTTAGGACAGTATCGCACAAGCCCTTTAGGGCCTTTGGCTGACGCGCGACAACGAACGCCGCGAGAACGCCGGTGACAAACGCGGCGGTTACGCCGATTGTCGAAACTCTTAACGAGTTATATAAAGGAAATAAGTCCATATTTATCCTTGTTTATTTAAAATCAAATTCTTTTAAATCTTTTTCAGACGAAAGGGCGCGTAAACGCGCCCTTTCATAGTATATGCGGGGCTAAACCCCGCATATAAAGTCAAAATCAACTTCAACTCCAACGGCTTTTTTCTTTTTAATCCTATAATCCTTTAAATCCTACCAATCCTAGTTCAGACAGTCTTTTGACTTTATCTATGCGGGGTTTAGCCCCGCATAGCCTATGAAGCCCCGAAGGGGCTTCGTCTAAAAAAGAATTTGATTTTAATGATTTTAATGATTTTAAGGCTTTTAATGATCACTTAACAATATTAAACCCAATTTTTTCAAACACGGCTATGGCCTTAGGCGAACTCAGAAAAGTCAAGAACGCCTTTGCGGCCTCCGCGTTCGCCGTCTTCTTCAAAACGGCTATCGGATAGACTGCCGGCGCGTGACTGCCTTCCGGCGCTGTGGCGACTACCGTTATCCCGCCTTTCGACGTCGCGGCGTCGGTGGCGTATACCACGCCGCAATCCACGCTGCCGCTCTCCGTCTGCGACAGAACCTCTTTCACGTTTGTTCCGAGCGACGCCTTGGCCGAGACCTTCTCCCAACCTTTCAGGTTCTTGAATATCTCCTCGGAATACTGCCCGACCGGCACGCTGGAGTTGCCGAGCGCTATCAGTTTCACTTTATCGGTCATGCAATCCTCAAACGACTTGACCCCGGCCTTGTTTGCCTTAGGCACGATAAGCACGATCTTGTTGACTAACAAATCCTTCTGCGTCGCGGCGTCTATACAGCACCCCGCGAGCGCGTCCATCTGCTTCTTGCCGGCGGAGAAGAATATGTCGGCCTCCGCGCCGTTTTCGATCTGCGTCTGCAACTTGCCGCTTGAATCGAAGTTGAAGGCGAGCGTCACCGCCGGGGCGGACGCCTTGTAGAGCGTCGCGATCTCCGTCAGCGCCTCCGTCAGGCTGGCGGCGGCGAAGACGTTCAGCGTTACGGCGGCCTGCTTAGCGGGCGGCGCGGCTGCGCTTTGGCTAAAGAAAGCGCCGAGCGCGAGAGCGGCGCATACGTAAACGGTTGTGTGTAAAGAAAAACGTCTAGTCATAAAAATTCCCCTTTCTGAGGGTTAAGTGATATTAATATAATAAAATTTCTTTTGTTTCCCAAAAATCAACTGCCTGTACAATCAGAACGACCATGTCATGACAAGTTCCGGGCGGTTTTCTATCTTCGACTTGAGTTTACCGCTGTTCTCATCGTACGCTGAATAATAGAACCTCCACCGCGGCGCGATGTTGAACTTGGAGTGGATATTCCAAGTGTAGCGAACATCTACGATATAGTCGTCTCTGTTAGTCAACGTTTTGGGATCATAATTCTTAACGGTAACGACAGGATTTTCGGGATCGCTGTTATCGGTAGTTGTAACCGAATATTTATCCGCGCCGTTGTACGAGTTGCCCGCGCTGATACCGATCGCCATCGTGCCGGGACCGGCTTTTACGGTGCCGCCGATACCGTAAAGCAGGCCGTTGCTGACGTACTTATTGGCGTCTGCAATGACGGTATTTGTATCTGACCTTCTAGAGTTTCCGTAAGTACCGACCAAGCTGTTCTCGTTGCTAACCGAGCCGGCAGCGAAGTTGGCGTTAAGGGATATCATGGCATTGACCTTATAACTCGCGGAAAAACCGTAAATCAACTCATCGTCGCCTTTTTCCAATGTCTCGTTGTAGTTACGGTTCGATATGTAGGTAAACTCGGGAGTAACCTTGAAATCACCGGCTACGACGGGTATATCCAATATAAACAGACTGCCCGTGGAATTTGACTTGGGATCGGCGTCCGGCGTAGAAAGCCCGGCGTCGCCGCTCTTTACCAAGCTCTGAACACGCGGATCAATAATGGAATACGTCAATTCAGCGTTGACCTTAACGCCATCTTTGACAATGGGTACGCCGAGCTTGAGAGCGATAAGGCTGTTGATGAGCTGCGACGACCACGTTTGGAATATCGACTCATCGTATTTTCCGGTACTCATGGAACGTTCCAGAAGGTCAAGCGTTCCGTTGCTGACCACAGGTATAACGCCGCCGGTTAAATAGAGCGGCCCGGGGTTCCACGTACCGTACGCCAAATGCACGTAGAGGTTATCCGCTCCGGCCAGATACGAACGTCCCTGCGGAGCCTTGTTGTTCCACCACGTTATGCTTTCCCCGGAGTTCAAATCGTTACCGATCTGAAACTGCAATGAGATTTGATCGTCCACCTTGACCTTCGCGCCGAACGACCAGCCCAAAAGGTTCAGGTAATCGAACGACGATCCGCTTTTATCGTCCTTATCGGTCGCGTTCCACAACCTCCCGCGGAACCTATAAGACGCCGACCCGTACAAATCCACCTTAGGTTCCGGTTTAGCCGCCGGTTTCGCTTCCGCCGCCGGCTCCGGGGCCGGGGCCGGGGCCGGCGCTTCAACCGCCGCAACAACAGGCGGCGCAACCGGCGCAGGCGGAGTTACTTCCTCCTCAACAGTTTCCTCAGCCGCTTCCTCCAAAGCCTCCTCCGCCGTAACCGGTCCCTGCGCAAAAACAACCCCGCCCCCTACCATAAAGGCGCCAACCGCAACCGCAACCGCCAATCTCCTGATACTCATTCCCTGCCTCCTTAAATGGTTAATGGACGCACCCCGAGCGGGATGCAAATTCAACATACATTAAAAGAATTTGATTTTAAAGATTTTAAAAGATTAGGATACGCCGCCACGTTAGCGGCGAACGTTAAACACAGCATTAATGCGACCCGGAGCGGTGCCAAGATATTTTTTGCGGAACGACAGAAAAGACATGTACTCATATTAGTACATTCTCCTTAAATGATTAACGGACGCACCCCAAGCGGGATGCAAATTCAACATTAAAAGCACCACCCCAGACGCTACGCAGTCATCTTTTAAAATCTTTTAAAATCTTTTAAAATCTTTTTTAGACGAAAGGGCGCGATAAATCGCGCCCTTTCATAGGATATGCGGGGCTAAACCCCGCATATATAAAATCAAAATCAAAAGCTAAAAACGCCGATTTTGACTTTGACGTTGACTTTATATGCGGGGTTTACCCCGCATATCCTATGAAGCCGAAGGCTTCGTCTAAAAAAGATTTTTAAAGATTTTAAAAGAATTTGATTTAACTGTCAACATCAACACCATTGTCATAAAACGCTGAATCGCGTTGAACTGATTCCTCTCCTCATCAGCGCCGACGTCAGAAAAATCTTTTGACGTCGACTTAATTCCTCATCAGAGGAGGGGGTGGCGCGTAACGCCTGGGGTGATGCTTTTGACGTTGACATTGCACCCTGTTAGGGGTGCGCCTTTCTTTTATTAAATGTGTACAAACGACTCCCCATATCGGCAATGTGACGTCATTGTCGACCGACAGGGTTATCTTAAAGATTCTTGGTTATGTAAGACAAGTAACGCGTAGAGCCGCTTCAAAAGGAACCGCTAAGCCGACTCTGTTGTTCATGACATCATTGTCATTGTATACTAATATAATATGCCGGGACTAAAAAAGTCAATAGAAAAATGCAAAAAGTAAGAAAAAAGTAAAAAACATGGGCCGGATGGGTCAAAACCGGGATTTTTGAAGCCTATTTTGAAGGCTGCGCGGCGCGCTTGCCCTCCAAGCGCGGGCGGTATTTGAGGAGGGGGTGACGCGCCTAAAAAAAGAGCAACCCCAAACGCGCACAATATATTTTATACTGTTGGGTAAAAAAATCGATATATTTATATATGGAGGTTATTATGACTGCGGCACACGCGGCAACCGAGCCGGGAATCAATGTAGTGGACGATGTATTTGACGAGGCCGATAAATTTGAGTGTCGGGGGAATTGGACAGAAGAACGGAAAGAGATATTAAAAAACGTTACCGGAGAAGAAATCGACGCTGAAATTATGCGGTTACAAGCGGCGCACCCCGAAAGATATTTGACGCCGGAACAGATAATGGCAATGGCGGAGCGGGTAGACGAACCGGAGACGGTGGGCGCGTGATCCGTAGTTTTATTTTCAAGCCGCGTCCCCCTTGACATATTTCCAAACGGGGCTGTTGATGGAGGTGTGGATCTCCTTGACAAAATTCTCTATTCCCTCGAATCCCGCCAGCGGGTGTTTGCGCTCGTGGTTGTGGTCGCAGAACGCCATTCCCAATTTGTAGGCGAGCGGGCGCTCCTTTACGCCGCCGACTAAGATATCGGCGTTTTTCTCCAACATGAAGCGCTCCAGCTCGGCGGGGTTCGCGTCGTCCAAAATGACCGCGCCGCTACCCGCGAGCTCGGTGATGATCTCGTACTCGTCCTTCTTGCCCGTCTGCGTGCCGACGACCACGCTCTTCATGCCGAGCTCGTCGAACTGGCGGATTAGCGATATGGCCTTGAACCCGCCGCCCACGAATATCGCGGCGCGCTTGCCCTCCAAGCGCGGGCGGTATTTATCGATGATAGGCATGACCTCCGCCGTGCGCCGCCCGGCGAAGACGCGGGCGTTGGCCGAAACGTCCGGCCTGCCGAGCGCGTCCGCGACGCGAAACAGCGACGCCGTGGTATCCTCCACGCCGAAGAAACTGACCTTGATGTACGGTATCCCGAACTCCGCCTCCATACGCTCCGCCAGATACGCCGACGACCCGGCGCACTGCACGATGTTCAGCGTCGCCGACGGCGCCTTGATCAGAGCCTCGTAGGACGAGTCGCCGGTGATGGTCGAAACGACGGGTATGCCGATCTCCTCCAGATAGTTCCTGATGATCCACATCTCGCCCGCGAGGTTGTAGTCGCCCAGTATGTTGACGCCGAACCGGTGGGGCGCGCCGGCGTGCGGACTAACCAGCGTCATTATCGCGTCGCACGCGAGTTTGTACCCGTGCATCTTGGTACCGGAGAACCCGGGAGCCTTCACGGGGATCACGCGGATCCCGTGTTTCGCCTCCGCCGCCTTGCACACCGCGTCCACGTCGTCGCCTATCACGCCGACTATGCAGGTCGCGAAGACGAAGATCAACTTCGGCGCGGGCGAGGCCTTCTCCATGAGTTCGTCGATGGCCGCCGTCAGTTTCTTCTCGCCGCCGAAGACGATGTCGGTCTCGCGCAGATCGGTGGAGAAACTGTTGCGGTAGGTCTCCGCGCCGGAGGTCAAACTCCCGCGGATGTCCCACGTGTAACTCGCGCACCCTATCGGCCCGTGGACGATGTGGTAGGCGTCGGTGATCGGGTTCAGCACCACCCGCGCCCCGCAGTACACGCAGGCCCGCTGGCTCACCGCCCCGGACACGCTCTCCTTCTCGCAGCAAATCCCGCCGTTCTTGCCGCGGATGCCGCAACTCTCCAATATCGAGGCTCTGCGCTCTTCCAATATGCTATTTTTCATATCTTGTACTTTTCCACGACCTTCCCGCCCTCGAAATGCTGTTCGCAGATCTCCTCCACCGCGTCTTCGGTGAGGTTCCCGTACCAAGTCCCTTCGGGATAGACGACCGCGACCGGCCCTTTGTCGCAGATGCTGAAGCACCCGGTGTTGGTCACGAGGCAGTCGGACGTGATGTCCCTGTCCTCGATCTCCTGCATGAACTTCTGCACGAGGCCGACCGCGCCTTTCTTGTGGCACGTCCCGTTTTGCGTTCCGTTGATACGGCTGCTTCCGCAGACGAAAATGTGATACTTAGGCGATACCATGAACAGCACTCCTTTCTTTTGCCGCGCGAGCGACGGCGGTTTCTACTCTGTCGTAAGTCATAATGGCGTCAATGCCTTTTTCTTTCAATCGTCTTTCGGGCGTGGGGCCTATCCGCATAGCGAGTACCGCGACGCAGTCCTCGACGGCCCGGATAATAGGTTCCCATTTGTCCTCTTTGCCGTTGCAATCCGGCCCGTTGCAATACTTCTCCACATAGCGCTTTTCCACAAAGCGCGTGTCCGACGCGTCGCTATCGTAGATGTAAAATTCTCCGGCGTGGCCGAAGTGCATGTCCACAATAGCCCCGCTCTTAGTGGCGACGGCGAAGCGCATCCGCTTGCCTGACGGCGGCGGCGCCGCCTTAGATTCTTCGCCGTCGTAAAAATCTATCGATTTATCCTCGTCGAGCGTCCCGACGGCGTCGGAGCGGCATTGGCGGCAGTGCGTCATCTGCTTAACGTACGCGCCGCAACTCGCGCGCAACGCCTCGATTTCCTTATTGTTAACACGGTCAAGTTCCTCAAACGCCGAGCCCTTCACCGGTATATGCGGCATGATATTTGCCATGAACACGCCGAGTTCCGCCGTCGTTTTCACGACGTCGGGGATGTGCTTGTCGTTTATGCCCTTTAGCGTAACGCAGTTTACCTTGCAGACAATTCCCGCGTCGGCAAGCATCTTTATTCCGGTGAGCTGGTTGGCAAGCAGTATGGACGCGCCCTCCGTGCCCTCGTAGGTTTTTCCCATGTAGGAGACGCGGGCGTAAATCTTGGCGCCTATCGCCGGATCTACGGCGTTGATGGTCACAGTAACGTGGCTGACGCCGAGCTCACGCAGCTGCGACACGTACTGCGGCAGCAAAAGCCCGTTGGTCGCAATGCAGAACATGACGTCTTTGTCGTACTCGCGGATAAGCCTGAACGTCTCGCGAGTGAGATCGAAGTTCGCGAGCGCGTCGCCCGGCCCCGCTATAGCCGCCACGGTGAGATTAGGAGACGCCTTCTTCAAGCTCACGTAACGGTCAAGCGCTTCGGACGGCGTGAGAATTTTTGACGCGACGCCGGGGCGGCTCTCGTTCATGCAGTCGTAGTTGCGCAGGCAGTAATTGCATTGGATATTGCACTCGGGCGCCACGGGCAGATGGACGCGGGCGCTTTGACAGGCGTGTTCGTCGAAACAGGGGTGCAGGGCGGTCTTTTCGGCGATATTCGTATTAACGGTATTCGTATTAATGACATTCGCACCGACATTATCAGCCGTATCAACTTTATCCGTATTGACATTATCCGCACTAACGGTATTTGTACCGGCAGTATCATCGGTATCAATCTTATTTGTATTGACTTTATCCGTATTAATGATATTTGTACCGGCAGTATCATTAGTATCAATTTTATCTTTATTAACGGCATTTGTACTAACATCATCGTCATCATCCACAATAACAATATCCACGCCGTCGACCTTAACATCAATGTTGTCGATGATACTCTCCCAATCCGTACTGAAGACGTCATCCTTATCGACCGTAATGACCTTGCCTTTATTAACGGTATCCGCAGCGCCGGTATTATCCGTATCGACGGTATCGACGATATCGACATTATTCGTATCAATGATATCTATACTGACGGCGTCGCTTATATCAACGGTATCCGTGCTAACGGTATTTTTACCGGCCTTATCATCCGTATCAACAATATCCGCATCAACAGTATCAACGGTATCGACATTATCCGTCTTAATGATATTTGTATTGACAGCGTTATCCGTATCGACAATACCCGTATTAACGGCGTTTGTACCGGCAGTATCATTATTGACGGCGTCGGCGCTCGCCGCGGTGTCGGTATTAATAACATTCTCTTTATCCGCGTCCGCCGGCGGCGTATACAATTTTCCGTACAGCGACGACCTGAAAGTCGACTCCGTCCTCTCTATCATCGCGTTGGCCGCCTGATCCAGCAAGTTCATTGTCCCGTCAAAGCCGAGCACGCGCACGCGCTGGCCGCCGATGTAATCGTGTATCGGGAACGCGCAGCGTATCAGCGGTATGCCCATAGACCGCGCGATCCTCCGCCCGTCCGAGCTTCCGATGAGCAGGTTCGCGCCTCTTTTGCGGCAAACCTCCTCTATCGCGGCAAAGTCGCTGTCGTCGAGTATGGTGACGTTTTCCTCAAAATGGTACTCGGCGCACCCGGCGGCCTCCCGTTTGAGCGTTTCGCGCAGTTTCGGGGAAACGGAGCCTGTGGCCGCGACGACGGGCATGATTCCGTTTTCGCAACAGAGTCTGACGATTGCGGCGACGAAGTCGGGGTCGCCGTAGATTGCGGCGCGGGCTTCGGCGCAGTGCTTGTGGGCGTCCGCCATCGCGTCGAGGCAGCGTCCGCGCGCCTTCGTTATGCCGGGGTTTACCCTGCCGCCGGCGTCGATCAGCGCGCTTACAAGCGTATCCATGCCGCGCACCCCTACGGGCAGCGGCAGTTTGACGAAGGGGATGCCGAAGGTCTCGGCCAAGTATTCGGCGGGCGAGTTATGGGAGTCGGTGAACTCGGAGAACTCGATCGTCATCCGCGCCCCGGCCATCATCGCTATGCGTCCGATGGGCGTGCCCCCGGTTTTCAGGCGGTTGTACCGCTCCTCGGTGACGCCGTCCATATTTTCGGAGATATCGGGCAGTATTAAGCACTGCGTCGCCCCCGCCCCCTTCCCCGGAAAGAAGCTCTTTAATGTGTTCTTAAGGTAGCGCACGTCGGCGGGGCTTATCATGGGCGTAATGATGTTGATCATGTCGATCGGGGTATCGTCCTGCTCTGTCTGTTCGAGGACGGCGCGGACGGCGGCGAACCACCCCTCGTTCTGCGTGCCGCCGTACCCGGGCGACGCGACGTTTATTATTTTGACGTCAACGTCGGGGTTCTCCTCGTAGAACTTCTTCACGATGGCGCCCACGTCCTCGCCGATGGTCTCCGCCAGACACGTGGTGCAGACGCCTATGACCTCCGGGGCGTAGAGGTCGATCATGTTCCGCAACCCCTTGATCAGGTTCGCCTCGCCGCCGAAGACCGTCCCCTCCTCCGTCAGCGACGAGGAGGCTATGTCCATAGGCTCATTGTAGTGAGTCGCTATATGCCGCCGAATATAGGTAGCGCACCCCTGCGACCCGTGCAGTATGGACATGCACCCCCTTATCCCGCACAGCGCGCTGACCGCGCCCATGGGCATGCACATCTTACAAGGATTTACATTTAGGTTGACGAGATTGCCGCTCATATTGATATCACCATATACCCTATGATAGTAAGATAATATTTGGGGGCCTAAAAAGTCAAATTCTTTAAAATCTTTAAAATCTTTAAAATCTTTAAAGTCTTTAAAGTCTTTAAAGTCAAATTCTTTAAATCTTTTTTAGACGAAGCCCCTTCGGGGCTTCATAGGCTATGCGGGGCTAAACCCCGCATAGATAAAATCAAAGTCAAAAACCAAGTCAAAACACTGGATCGCTTCGCTACGCTCGCGATGACCGTCATTGCGAGGAGCGAAGCGACGAAGCAATCCAGTGATTTTGCCGTTGCCTTTGCCGTTGACGTTGCCGTTTCGGTGAGGGGTTTAGCCCCGAACCGCCTATGAAAGGGCGCGTTTACGCGCCCTTTCGTCTAAAAAAGATTTTAAAGATTTTGATTTATCGCGCCCTTTCGTCTAAAAATGAATTTGATTTATATCTATATCTATAATATATTATATTACATATAAAGACACCTTTCAGGAGAACACCGCTATTGATCCGCATTACCGACAGAACACTATCGTGCCTTGACGAACTGATGCCGCCCGACATCCCCGCACTTTTGCGCTTCCTGTCGTTTTTGACTGAATTGGATCCCGGCGCGATAGAGCTTTCTGAGACTATGTACCGGCTCCTGTCGCCGCTACCGGCGTATCCGTCCTACGTACTGCGGTTGTCGAAGGCCGCCGATGCCGTGAAATATCCGGGTATCGAGGATTTTGTCTGTCCGGCTGGCGGCAACGGGTGCCAAAAACTGCGTCTGGTCGGGTTGAGCGGCGCGATCCTTGGGGATCATCGGCAAATGTTCAAACGATTGAAACACAGTTCCATCGAGTTTTGCCCGACGAACGGCCTCGGCTGCGCCACGGCGCTCGCGGCGGAGTGGGCGATGAGCGGCGCGGGCACGGACGGCGGGGTGGTTACCGCCTTCGGCGGGTTGGGCGGGTTCGCGGCTACGGAGGAGCTGATAATGATTCTGCGGATAAACAACTTTATCGGTACGGACAAAAATTATGACTTCCTGCCGGAGATGGCAAGAGCGTTTGAACTGATCTCGAAGAAAAACGTGCCGCCGAACAAGCCGATCATCGGCGAACGGATATTCCGCGTAGAGTCGGGCATACATGTGGACGGGATACTGAAACAGCCTATGTGCTATGAACCCTTTCCGCCGGAGATTGTCGGGCAGACGCGAAAGATAGTGCTCGGAAAACAGAGCGGCGCCGCGTCTGTACGCGCCAAATTGTCGGAACTGAAATTGCGGTACGACGAGGAAGAGATACCGCTTATTCTCGCGGGGGTCAAGACAATGGCGGTTGAAAAACGGGGCGCGGTTACGGATAGGGAATTTTCGGATATCGTCAAATCGGTACATGATGATACAACAGTACATATTAACGGTATTAATGGTATTGACGGTATTACTAGATTGCTTCGCTACGCTCGCAATGACGGTCATTGCGAGGAGCGAAGCGACGAAGCAATCCAGAATTCTGACCTCAATGATCAACACGTTTCCACCATAACTAACAATATCAACCGTATTAACATAAAACCCCGAAGATACATCGTAGACAGCACCCTCCGCGACGGAGAGCAAACGCCCGGCATCTTCTTTTCGCCAAATCAAAAATCAGAGATAGCCGCGCTCCTCGACTCGTACGGCGTCCATCAAATAGAAGCGGGCGTTCCGGCGGCGTCGCCGGAGGAAAAATCGACGATCATCAACATAATCAAAAACCGCAAAAACGCCATAATATCCGTATGGGCGCGCCTCGTCCCCTCCGACATCCGACACGCGATAGACGTACGCCCCGACCTCATACACATCTGCGTCCCGGTATCGCAAACGCAAA
Source organism: Chitinispirillales bacterium (assembly GCA_031281485.1). Lineage (GTDB taxonomy): Bacteria > Fibrobacterota > Chitinivibrionia > Chitinivibrionales > Chitinispirillaceae > GUT77. Next base: position 17,996 of record JAITFI010000081.1, read on the forward strand.
TTCACGAGAAATTGCGCACGGATAAAGAGAGCGTGACCAACAGACTGCGCGAATGTCTACAGATAGTCGAAAAAAGCGGCATACCGCTCTCCGTAGGATTCGAAGACGCGTTCCGGGCGGACATCGATTTCATGATATCGGTATCCCGGATCCTCACGGACTCCGGCGTAACCCGCATACGCCTCTCCGACACCGTAGGCGTCGCTTCCCCGTCTCAATGCTGCGCGCTCTTAAAAAAGATCGCAACCGAATTAAACGGCAAAGCGAAACTCGGCATACACGCCCACAACGACCTCGGCATGGCCGTAGCGAACACAATAGAGGCGGCGAAATCAGGCTGCCTATACGCCGATGTAACAATCGGCGGCATAGGCGAACGCGCCGGGAACTGTGATTTAGCGGAATTGGTACGCGCGAGTTCGTCAATATTTGATTGGGGGATGACGGGGGAGACGGCGCGGGAGTTGAGTATAGGCTGTTTTAAAATTTTTAAAAGTCAAAATCTTTAAAGTCAAAATCTTTAAAGTCAAAGTCTTTAAAGTCAAAATCTTTAAATCTTTTTTAGACGAAAGGCGCATAAATGCGCCTTTCATAGGCTATGCGGGGCTAAACCCCGCATAGATAAAGTCAAAGTCAAAATCACACATTGACATACACGTCGGTTCTTTTAGTTAGCGCTACCGGATCTCCTTCTCCGGTTAGTGTTAATTTGTCGCCGGAAACATTATATGTCGTTGTTTTTGTTCCTTCGTTGGTGATGGTTGTCAGGTTGTTGCCGTTTGTTGTATACGTTCCGACGGTAGTGCCGTACCAACGGCCGTCGCTTATTGCGGCGACTGCTATCATGTCGCCGCCTGAAGTGAAGATGTAACCGCCTTCCGTACCGTCAATGATCCACGCCTCGCCTTCGGCGCAAACGATGTCGCCTCCGCTTGAGTTTGCGGGATTATTGCCTTTTCCGGAACAGGCCGAACAATAGAACGTGCTGAATGTCAATAATGTTGTGAGAAATAGGGTTTTTAGGTAATTTTTTAAGAAATTCATTGTGGTAATTCTCCTTTTGTTGACTTTGATTTTGATTTTATATATGCGGGGTTTAGCCCCGCATATTCTATGAAGCCCCGAAGGGGCTTCGTCTAAAAAAGATTTTTAAAGATTTTAAAGATTTTAAAGATTTACCTCACAACCCCAACCAACAACGATACCACGACCCTAACTCCGTTTTTATCCGTCAACACGCCTTTGATTAAATACGTGCCTTCGGCGACGTCGCCTACTTTCCATGTGCCGATTTTATTGACGCCTTTGACATTTATACTAGCGACCTTTCCGCCAACAGCGTTAAACACCGACAACCTGCCTTTAACCGCTTTGCCTCCTGTCCAGTAGATCGCGGCGTCTCGGCCAACCTTTACCGGGTTCGGGCCTGCGGTCACGATGCCGGGTAGCGCTTTCAGCGGGGTTATGGCGGTCACCTCGCCCGTCACGCCGCTTGGGATCTCACGGTTCGGGGAGGTTATGGAGATTCTCCGCTCGAACGATACTGATACCGTGGTCGTGTTCGACAGGCCCGCGTGTACGTACACGGTGGAGGTGTCTACTAAGTCCGTACCGTTGATCGTCCAATTGACTACCCTGTATCCATCGTCGGGGACTGCGGTGAATACGACGTTCTTGCCGATGCCGACAGCGGCGCCGGGGGTGATCGGTAAGTCGTCTACCGTGGCTCTCAATTTTCCGTTGGTTCCGGCGCTGAACGTCACGGAGGCGTTGGTGAGTTGCGACCACCGGGCGTAAATTGTCGCGTCGCCGTCAAATACCGTGCTCGTCGTTACAATCGTACCGCCCTCGCTCTCCGTGCTCTCCGTGAACCAGCCGACGAAGGTGTAGGCGGTCCGCGTAGGCGTCGGCAACGAGGCAAGTTTGCCGCCCGCGCCCGTATTGGCGGACGCAGTAGTCACGGTGCCGCCGTTGGCGTTGAAGGTCACCCTGTAGATAGGCGACCACTGGGCGTAGATCGTCGCGTCGCCGGTGAACGCCGTGCTTGTCGTTACCCTCGTGCCGCCCGACAATTCGGTGAACCAACCGTCAAATACGTAACCGGTTCTCGCGGCCGGCGTGGGCAATGAAGATAACCTGCCGCCGGTTCCGGTCAAGCCGGAGGAGACGGTAACCGTGCTGCCGTTGGCGTCGAAGATTATCGTGTACACCATGAGCGTCCACCGCGCGTAGACCGTGGTGTTCGCGCTGAACACGTAATCCGCCGTCACCTCCAAGCCGCCGGTCGCCGCCGACGTCGTGAACCAGCCGTCGAACCTGTAACCGGCCCTCGTCGGCACGGGCAGAGATCCCTCGATCAGCCCTTCGGCGTTGACCTTCGCCGACGTCGGGTTGACAACACCGTTGTTGGGATTGAACGTTACAGTGTAGATAGGCACCCATCGGGCGTAGATCGTCGTGTTTCCGGTGAATACGTAATCCGTCGTCACCACCGTGCTGCCTACCGTCGCCGAGGTGAACCAGCCGGTAAAGGCGTAATTCTCTCTCGCCGGCGTCGGCAGCGCCGCGAGCGTTCCGTCGCCGGTCGTTACGCGGGAGGTCGGGTTTACCAAGCCGCCGTTGGGGTTGAACGTCACGGTGTACGACACCGCGGCGGGCGCCCACTGGGCGTAGAGCGTGGCGTCGCCGGTGAACACCGTGCTCAATGTTACCATCGTTCCGCTCGCCGGCGCCGTGAACCAGCCCTTGAACGTCTCGCCGTTGTTGGCCGGGACGGGCGTGGGTAGCGCCGCCAGTTTCCCGTCCGCGCCGGTTGTATCCGCCGCGAGGGAAACCGTGCCGCCGTTGGCGTTGAACCTTATAATATAGAGAGGGATCCAATGCGCGAAGACCGCCTCGTCTCCGTTGAACACCGTATTCAGCGTCACCTTCGTACCGCCCGTCGGCGCCGTGTACCAGCCGTCAAAGGCGTAAAGGCTGAGCCTCGGCACGGGCAAATACGGTAACTTGCCGTCGTCGGCGTTCACCAAGACGGTCGTCGGAGTAACCGTACCGCCGTTGGGGAGGAACGTTACAGTGTAGTTCGCGAGCGTCCAATGGGCGAAAATCGTATCGGTCGAGGTGAACGCCGTGCTCTGCGTCACTTTAGCGCCGGCGGTTCGCGTCGTGTACCAGCCGTCAAACGCGTGACCGCTCCACGTAGGCGTTGGCAGCGCCGATACCAGCGTTCCCCCCGCTCCCGTAGTACCGGACGCCGGGCTTACCGCGCCGCCGTTGGCGTTGAACCAGATGGTGTACGTGACCGCGCCGGTCGTCCAATGAGCGTAAATCGTGCCGTTCGCGGTAAACTTCGTGCTCGACGTCACCCGCGCGCCGCCCGTCGAATCCGTCCACCAGCCATCAAAGGTGTAACCGTCTTTTACAGGTACGGGCAACGAGATTGACAACGTACTGTCGGGCCCGGTCGCGCCGACTGCCGGGCTTACCGCGCCGCCGGCTGGGTTGAACGTTATCGCGAAAATAGGAACTGTAGCCCACCGGCCAAAGAGTTCTGTGTTCGCGGTGAACAACACGGTACTTGTATCTACTTTCGTAGCGTACGTATTCGTAGTATACCAACCGTCAAACACGTAGTGGATGGTATTGCTATTGAGCGGCGTAACTTCGGGCCAATACGGGAGTTTACCGTTGGTACCCACCGGAATAGACGACGGAGTCGCCGAACCGCCGTAGGTGAGTCTGAACGTTACCGTGTAGATTACAGGCACCCAATGAGCGTAAATCGTATCGTTCTTGCTGAACTCCGTATTTACCGTCGCCTTTGTGATGTACGTCGTATCCGTATACCAAGCGTCAAACGTATAACCGTCCCTCGTCGGCGTCGGCAACGAATCCAATTTCCCGCCCGCACCGGTCACGGCTGACGTAGGAGTCACCGTGCCGCCTTTGGCGTTGAACGTTATAGTATATGCGGGTACCCACTTCGCGTAGAACGACTTATTCTCCGTAATATCATTTACCGGGAACGTCGCCTTCGCCGTTAAAGAGTCGTTGAGATACCAACCGTCAAACGCGTACCCCGCCTTTGAACCCGCCGACATCGCGCTGTCTATGCTGCCGCCGTAGGTGACAGCCGACACCAAAACCGGCGCGGATGTCCCGCCGTTGGTCCACCACGTTATCACATAACTGTTGATCTCCCACTTCGCGTAAAGCGTAATGTCGGACGTCACATTCTTTATCGGGAACTTCGCCGTATCTGAGAATGTCGAGTCGAGATACCAACCGCCGAAAACGTGTCCTGCTTTTCTCACCGCTGAATCCGGTTCGGTTATACTGCCGATATAAGAGACAGTGTCCTGCTTCGGCTCTGGAGCGCCGCCGTCTGCTACCCATGTTACATTGTAAATCGGGAGCGTCCAATGGGCAAAGATCGCTACGTCTGATCTAAACGGCGTAGTTGTTTCCACACGGTCGCCGCCGTTCGTATACCAACCGGAGAACGTGTAACCGGTTCGCGTCGGCGTCGGCAATGAATCGAGTCTTCCGGTACCGGATACGGTCATTCCGAACTCGGGGGAAACCGTGCCGCCCTCGGCTATGAATAGTATCTTGTATACAGTATCCCTATACACCGCCGTAACGGTTACATCTTTCCTAGGCATCGCGAACGTCGCGGACGACGCGGTGTCGCCGGGTATAAAGGCTATACTGTCGGCTGTCGCCCACTTGGCGAAGACTTTGCCGTGATCGGCGGTAGTCGCGGTTATGCTTACCGTATCGCCGGCCTTGTAACTGCCGCTGCCGGTGCCGCTGTTTACCGTTACGCCGTAAACGGCTTCGGGAGTCGCCTTAAAAGTAATAGTTATGTCTATATCCTCGTAATTCTGACTCGTAATCTTTATAACTTGCGTCGCGGTGCCGCTTGTCTTGCCGCTGCCCTGATAAGTCAGCCACGCTGTAGTATCGGTAACGGTCATGGTCGGGGCGCTTGCTAAGATTTTCCCCTCCGGACCCTCTCCGTCGATTATCTCACCCAAATCGTAACTCAATTTACCGTGGTCGGTCGGGTCTAAGACTATGCCGGACAGATTAAAGGTGTTGATGGCGGTATTGTCGCCTGAAATCGATATGGTGGTCGGAGCAACCTCGGTCAGACCGGGCGCTTTGGCCACGTTTACGGTGATAGTTCCCGACACAGTCCTGTAATTGCCGCTGGTGTCGGTGAATGTCGCGGCGAAGGTTTGACCGTTGCCGGCGTTTAAATGCGCGGTCGAGTCGGTTGAGGAGGTCCAGGCGTAGCCTTTGGGTAGTGTGAAATCGGTGAGTTTTAGCGTGGGGGAATATGTCGTGTCTATCACCAACGGGACGAAATGGCCGGGGGCGGGGGATATTTTCCACGGCAAATGCAGGACGCGGTCGGTTGTGCCGTCGGCCCACATGAAGTTTGCCGTGTCTAAGATGACCGTTGCGGTGTAGTCTCCGGCGCGTACCGCGTTATCTCCTGTCACCGTATATTCCCAGATCGGCGTTACCGGTACAAAATCCGGCGACGACGGGATGCCGGCCCATTGCTCGTGGCCGTTGTAGACGAGGGAGGTGTTGGTTACTGTGGGCTTGACTACTACTTGTTTGTCGGCGATACAGCGAATTGATACCTCAGCTTTTTTTAACAAAGTAGTTACGCTTTGGTTTATAAATGCGCCGACATTCATATTGTACATAGATTTTTCATTATATTCTGTAGATCCAACCCAACGACCGGAGTAATAAACACTACTATATCTTGGCGGAATTACCCAAGCAGAGTAATTGCCACCAGGCATGGCTGAAAATCCAAAATCGTCCGTACCTTGTGTCAATATGTCTACCCAACCGCTTGTCGTCCTTAGTGTTTTACCGTTCATGTAATTACCGTCCGTTACCTCCAACAACTCACTCAACTCCGATGTATCCGGTAAATGCCAACCAACAGGGCAAACGCCACGATGTTTAAAATCACTGCCGCCCCATTTTTCAGTATTATAGGATTCATCTATATCCATTGCCGCCGCCCAAGTGTACAACCTTCCGTATGTATCACAATTTTCGCTTATGCCGTCATAACAATTAGAACCAGTGACGTAATAATTCAGATTCTCAGCCATCCACCTTTGCCTACCTATATTTACCATCTTATATGTCGTCTCATCTCTGCCGTCCTTGAACGTCATCATAAAGTTCGCCATCGCTATCACATCATTTTCTGGCATGGTAAACGTTGTTGTTTCGTCGTACTCGTCGGCAAAAGTCACGCCGTCGCTCTGTGTCGTCCATTTTCTAAACAAACCCTGCGGATGAGTACCCGCCGTTATGGTAACCGCCGCTCCGCTCGCGTACTTCGCGGCTTCGCTCGCGCCTGCGCCGCCGTTCGAGACCACAACCTTGTACAACCTCTGCGCGTCATTAACGAATTTCACGTCAATATACCCGTATGCCGTATGGTAGTTGCCGTTCGGATCGTCGTAGGCCGCCGCGAAACTTCTCCCGTCGTCCGTTGCTTCCAATACGGTCGCCTTTACCGAATCGGCCCAAGCATAACCCTCAGGCAATACTACTTCGCTGAGTGTCAAATTCGGACGATAGACCACCCTCGCCGCCTCAGGTCTTACAAAAGGTCTCGCCGACGCCTTTTCTATCGACCACTCAAATTCCAATGGTTTGATCGTACCATCCGACCACTCGTATGTCAACGTGTCTTTCAAAACGACCCTCGTGGTGCAAATACCGGCGTCTCTTCTTTCTCCGTTTATCACGGTGTAATGATCGTTTTCCGGTATCCCCGCCGAATACAATTTACCGTTGTAGACGAAGTCGGTGGGCGGTGTAAACGTGGGTATGGTAACTTGTGCCTTATTTGTAGCAACACAACGCACTGAAGCCCCTGAACGCTTGCTGTAATTAACTAGGCCAATGTTTGGTTGTGGGTAATTTTGGTTAGTGTACGATCGCCTAACAGAAGCAACAGTCGCATTACTTTGTTCTACTGCCCGCAACCTACTCTCTAAACCTATTGAACCGAAAACACCGTTCTCGTCTACCATACCGCCGGGCAGGATCGTAAAACCATAAGCGTCTATACCATTCGCTAAATCGCCGCCTTTTACTTCCCAACCTTTTTTCGCATATAATCCATTAGCATATCCGCCCACTTTAATCAGAGTATCCCACTCTGCATTTCTCGGTAAATGCCATCCATCAGGACAAACTCCTTGCTCTGTAATTTTGGCATCCGTCCAACTTGCGGTATTATAGGAAGCGTCCATATTCATCGCCGTAGCCCAATCATACAGCCTCCCATATTTACCGCAACTATCCGCGCTATTCTCATAACACCAAGACCCCGTACTTTTCTGCGGATCATAGTTAAGATTTTCAGCCATCCACCTCTGTTTACCTATGGAAACCCATCTATATGTTTTTTGGTCTCTTTCATCTTTGAACGCATTCCAGAATTCAGCCGACACCGTTACATCATGTTCGGGCATAATAAACGTGGTTGTAGTACCATAATCAAAGTTAAAATTTACGTCGTTGCTTTGAGTCGTCCACATATAGAACTTCTTGCCTGCGGGCGCCGTTCCCGCTTTTATGGTAACAAGCCCTCCGGCCACATGTTGACCGTTTCCGACAGCGTTTTCTCCCGCGTTTACAATCTCAACCGTGTACTTTTCTCCAAAGTTCGCCGTTACCGTCACATCGTTTCCTCCTGGCATAGTAAACGCGGTCGTGGCGCTGAAGGCGTCGTCAAAAACCACTCCTGCGTTCTGCGTCGTCCACTTTGAGAAAAATTTGCCCGCAGACGGCGTCCCCGCCGTTATGGTAACCTTCTCGCCCGGCTTGTAATTGCCGCCGCCTGTCGCGCCTGTACCGTCGCCCTTGACCTCAACCGCGAACTCATCTTTCAAATAGGCCACGCACCTCACCGAATACCCATAGATTTTAGTGTCACTGTTTACTGGCGCGACAGCACCGTTACTGTAGAACAGATCCAAAAAATAAGAAGTCCCAGCCTCGTTATTTGTACTCGCCCACCAACGCCCACGCTGACCATTCTGATTGAAACTACGCACCCACGTGCCACCAGGTTGGCCCGAAAATCCAAAATCGTCCGTACCATTGAGATTATTATACCATCCACTTTTCGCCTTTAACTTCGCTCCAGCCACAGAGGAACCTCCGGCATACTCCACCAACGTGTCCAATTCTGCTTTATTCGGCAAATGCCAGCCACTGGGACAGATTCCTTGATGCGGAAAATCAAATCCTTTCCACGTTTCAGATGTATAGGATTCATCTATACCCATTGCGGTCGTCCAATCATACAACCTACCGTATTTAACACAATTAGAATCCGCGTTATTGTAGCACCAAGAGTTTCCCGATGTCGGTTGATAATTCAGATTTTCAGCCATCCACTTCCTATCTTTTATCGTCACCACCCCGTATGTTTTACCGTTATACGTGAGAGTACTATCGTAGTATTTAGGTGTCACTCTCACATTGTTTCCGGGCATAACAAACTTGGCTGTTTCGCTGTACGCGTTAATCCAATTTACGCCGCTGCTTTGTGTATTCCACATTTGGAACTTCTTCCCAATAGGTCCTGTCCCAGCCTTTATGGTAACCGTATCCGCTTCAAAATATATACCTGCCCCGAGCGCGCCCTCACCTGCTTCTGCCAGTTCAAGCGTATACTGTGACACAAAGACCGCCGTTAGCGTCACATCGCTTACGGGCATGATAAACTTGTTCTCAACGTTGTTCAAGTTGCTTAAAGTTATGCCGCCGCTTTCTACAATCCACTTTAAAAATTTCCTACCCTCAATCGCCGTTCCCGCGTTTATGGTAACCGTATCGCCCACTTTGTAATCGTTAGCGCCGGTCGCGCCTGTGCTACCTTCATGATTGATATTAACCGTGTATTTCTCTTTAAGATACGCCACACATCTCACCGAGTGCCCGCGTACTTTCTGTATGCTCGAGGTGGATACTGTGGTTGCGGTTGTGATGTAATATTCGTTAGCCCACATGCCACCAGCGGCCGGTGTCGCCGTCCACCAATCAGTCCTAGTCCTTACATTTGAGAACGTGCTACCGGACCAGTAACCTCCGGGTAACGCCGCGAATCCGAAATTATCCGTACCAGCGCCGGAACTCCAATCCGTTGTCGCTTTTAATTTTGTACCCGGACTAGTTCCTACATACGTTACCAACGCGCTCCAATCCCCATTATTCGGCACCCTCCACCCGTCAGGACAAATCCCCTGATGATAGAAATTATTCCCACTCCACTCAGCAGTTTTAAATTCATCATCTATATTCATGGCGGTCGTCCAATCATACAACCTACCGTATTTTTCGCAACTATCGGCACTATTCCCATAACACCAAGACCCGCCCTCCTTCTCCGGCGTATAATTCAAATTCTCAGTCATCCACTTCCGAGTCCCCATCTTTATCCAATTATAAGTTTTCCCCCCATACACCACCGTCC
>JAITFI010000029.1 GCA_031281485.1 Chitinispirillales bacterium
GCGCCGTAGGGGCAGCTCAGAATGCAGGTGAAGCAGCTCACGCAGCGGTCATGGTTTATCGTGATTACGCCGTCCGCCGATATGGTCAGCGCGCCGGTTATGCAGCCCTTGACGCACAAAGGCTCGTTGCAGTGCCGGCAGGAGACGGCGAAACTCACGCCGTCCCTCTCCTCGATCTTGATCCTCGGGTTGATCTTTATCGTCTTGAGCGCACGGGCCATGTCCTTCTCGTCCGTTCCTGCGAACGCGCAGTAGTATTCGCAGAGGTGGCAGCCCAGACACCATTTTTCGTTTACGTAGACTCTTTTCATTCCTGTTATTCTCCCGCGTGTTTGATTCCAAGAATCGAAAGCTCTTTATCATTCAGACCGACACCGCGCAACATTAGACGGTTTCCTTTCAGGCTCTCTATCGAGTTTATCCCCATGCCGCCCATCATCTCCTTGATTTCGTGCTGCCAGGCGGTCATCAAGTTTACTAAGCGTTTGTAGCCGATGTCGGGATTTAAACGCTTTACCAAATCCGGGGCTTGGGTGGCTATGCCCCAATTGCATTTGCCGGCGTGGCAGCTTCTGCATAGGTGGCAGCCCAAGGCTAATAGGGCGGACGTCGCCACGTAGACGCAGTCGGCGCCTAAGGCTACCGCCCTCACGATGTCGGCGCTTGAGCGGATGCTGCCGCCAACTATTATCGACACGTCGTCGCGGATGCCCTCCTCGCGCAGGCGGCTGTCGACGCTTGCCAAGGCCAGCTCTATCGGGATGCCCACGTTGTCGCGGATGCGCGTGGGGGCCGCGCCCGTGCCGCCTCTAAAGCCGTCTATTGATATGATGTCCGCGCCGCTGCGGGCTATGCCGCTCGCTATCGCGGCTACGTTGTGGACGGCGGCTATCTTGACGATTATCGGCTTCTTGTAATCAGTCGCCTCTTTTAAAGAGTAGACGAGCTGGCGCAGATCCTCAATCGAATAGATGTCGTGGTGCGGGGCGGGGGAGATGGCGTCGCTGCCCTCCGGGATCATCCGCGTGCGCGAGATGTCGCCCACGATCTTCGTGCCCGGCAGGTGGCCGCCGATGCCGGGCTTCGCCCCCTGGCCCATCTTTATCTCCACCGCCGCGCCGCTGTTCAGGTACTGCGGGTGGACGCCGAAGCGCCCCGACGCGACCTGCACCACCGTGTTCTTGCCGTAGCGGTAGAAATCCTCGTGCAGGCCGCCCTCGCCCGTGTTGTACAGAATCCCCAGCTCCTCCGCCGCCCGCGCCAAGCTCTCGTGGGCGTTGTAACTGATGGAGCCGTAACTCATCGCCGAGAACATTACGGGCATCGAGAGCGTAAGCTGCGGTTTCAAATTATTCGTTATTATCCGCTTGTCCTCGCCGCGCTCTATGTCGTGCGGCTTCGACCCCAAAAAGACCGTCGTCTCCATAGGCTCCCTGAGCGGGTCTATGGACGGGTTCGTGACCTGCGAGGCGTTCAGAAGTATTTTGTCGAAATAGATGGGGTACTCTTCCGGGTTACCCATGCTCGAGAGCAGCACGCCGCCCGAACCGGCCTGACGGTAGACCTCGTTTATCGTTTTGCCGCTCCAATTCATATTCTCTTTGTAGGTATTGCCGCTTTTCGTTATTTTGAGCGCGCGGGTGGGGCAGAGCGAGACGCAGCGGTGGCAGTTGACGCACTTCGCGTCGTCGCAGACCATCTTGTTCAGCGTGTCCACGTACTCGTGCACCTCGTTGGCGCACTGCCGCTCGCAAGCGCGGCAGACTATGCACCTGTCGTAGTTCCTCGCGACCTCGTAGTCGGGGTATAGAAAGTTTATGGCCATTATACATTGCCTCCGTTTGCGGGAATGATCACCGGTTCTCCGCCCTTGGGAGCCCACAGGTTGTCAAGATTCGGTTCAATCACCCGAATAGCCGCCTCTTCGCTCGCGATGTAGACCATGTCGCCCCTCTCGCCCACGACCATGCTGCGTAGCTTCAGGCGGTCGTTGAGCGCCATCAGCCCCCCGTTGAACCCCACTAGTATCGAAAAGGGCCCGGTGATGAGCTGCGACGAGAAGATCGTGCGCAGGTACTCGTGCTCCTCCCGTTCGCGCGGCTCCATGCGCTCTATGGTCTGCCAAAACGGCGCGGCGACCACCGTGGCGATCTCCTCGAGGGTGAGGCGCTTCCTCCGGTGCAGGTAGTCTATTATATAGGTGATGACCTCGGTGTCGGTCTGAAGCGAGCACTTGTACCCGTACATCTCTATGGCCCGCCGGTTGGCGTCGTAGGAGGATATCTCCCCGTTGTGCACCACGGAGTAGTCGAGCAGCGCGAACGGGTGGGCTCCGCCCCACCAGCCCGGCGTGTTGGTGGGGTAGCGCCCGTGCGCCGTGAAACAGTACCCCTCGTACTCCTCCAGCTTGTAGAACCGCCCCACGTCCTCCGGGAATCCAACCGCCTTGAAGACGCCCATGTTCTTGCCGCAGGAGAAGACGTACGCGCCTTTTATCTTTTCGTTGGCGTTTATGCGGAAAACGCACTTAACGACGAACTCGCGCTCGTCGAGCTGGCTGTCGGCGAGCTTGGTCGGCAGCGGGGTGAGGAAGTAGCGCCATATAAGAGGCTCGTTCGTGATCTCCTTGACCTTCCGAGTGGGGATTTTCGACAAGTTGACGATGTCGAAGTGCTCCTCAAGGAACTCCTCGCACTCTTTCTTAGCCGCGGGGGACTCGTAGAAGATATGGAACGCGTACAAGTCCCGGTACTCCGGATAGATCCCGTACGCCGCGAAGCCCCCGCCCAGCCCGTTGGAGCGGTCGTGCATCACGGAAATGGAGCGGATTACGCACTCGCCGCTCATACGCTTGCCGGATTTACTTATTACCCCCGTTAAGGCGCACCCCGACGGTATCCTAACCCGCCCCTCGCGCCCATCTTCTTGAAACTCTTGCATTTACGCTCTCCCAGTCCCCTAACCGCCAAAAGGTTCGCCAGATAACGCTCCAGTTCAACAGTTAATAAATATATATTGTGCGCTGAAAAGGTGTAAAAAATCTTTTAAAATCAAAATCTTTTTAAGTCAAAATCTTTAAATTCATTTTTAGACGAAAGGGCGCGATAAATCGCGCCCTTTCATAGGATATGCGGGGCTAAACCCCGCATATAAAGTCAAAGTCAACTTCAACGGCTTTTTTTCTTTTTAATCCTATAATCCTTTAAATCCTACTAATCCTAGTTCAGACAGTCTTTTGATTTTATATATGCGGGGTTTAGCCCCGCATATCCTATGAAGCCCCGAAGGGGCTTCGTCTAAAAAAAAGAATTTGACTTTAATCTTTTAAAGAATTTGACTTAAAAAGACGCTGTAAATTATATATTTAATATACCTATGCTCAAAATAAAACTAATACTAATTGCCCTCCTCACTTTCAGTTGTGGCGGAGAACGGCAACAGCAACAGCTACAACAACAGCACCAACAACCACGTCAAGATTTCTTTGAGGTAAAGGTTGGCGGCGATGACTCTTTACGCATTACCTTAGACCGGGTTTCGGATACGCTCAATATAATCAGGGTTAAGACGCTTAAAGACGGCAAAATTACGCGCGCCGCCTCCTATCCGCTGCCCTATCCGGTTTATCGCTTTGACGTGGGAGACCTTACCGGCGACGGCGTTCCGGATATTGCCGTGGGGGTTATAAAAACCACTCCGTATGACCCCAAGCTCGCGAAGCGGCCTTTTCTTTTCAAGATAAACGACGAGGGCGAGGTGCGCAAACTTTGGATGGGGTCGAGGGTGTCTCAGCCGTTGGAAGACTTTGTCCTGAGCAAGGGCGCGGCTCCGGTAAAGGTGCTGACGATCGAAAGGGAGCTGAGCGGAAAGTTTTTGGTGGCGGTTTACCGTTATCAGGGGTTTGGGTTGGCGCATAACGGATATGTAAAACGCGAGATATCCTTAGAGGAAGCGTATAAATTATTACACATACAAAGGAGTATGTTATGAACGGGAAGAGGACGAAGGGGATTAAAAGAAGCGGAATCGTCTTTGCCATTGTTGTTATTGCCGTCGTAGCGGCGCACTTCGCGATAAATTTTATGTCGCGGAAGGCAAAGGACGCCGAAAGTCCCGTTGTTGCGGTTCGCAGCGGCGACGGCGACACCGCTTCCGCTGTCGTTCAAGGCGGCGATAGTTCCTCTTCCGGGGAGATATTAAATGCCGAACTCAACGATAGTTTGCTGAGAATCGAGTATGAGAAGAAGGAAAAGGAGTGTTATGAAGCCATAGAGAAAAAGCGTAAAGAACATTTTGACGAGCAAAAAAAAGACTATGATGCCTTAACGGCGGACTTTTTTAAAAATATCAATTTTGAGCAAGACTTGAGCGGTCTCACTATGGGTGAATTGCTGTACTTGCGGAACAGCGTATATGCCGCGAAGGGGATGTATTTTAAGGAAGAAAACTTAAACTCCTATTTTCTCAAGGATAATTCAAATATCGATTGGTACAGCGGCTATATGTGTTTTTTGTTGGAAGCGGCGTACGAGAAGAAAGGGAATGGATTTGTAGAGAATGAAAAGGATATAAAATTAAGCGACGCCGAAAAGAAGTTTGTGGCAAGGGTTGACAGGCGTATTGCGGAGTTGCGCAAAGACGGCATGTATATCACTAAAAACGGTCAAACCGTCGGCAACGCGGCTCATATAATCAATAAGCACAAAATCAGCGGTTCTAAGGCGTTTATGGAGAAGATAGCGCAAAATAATTTTGTGATTGAGACATCGGACCATGAGCAGCTGTTTCACCTCTATCAGCAAAATGATTACAATAGGATACCGAGCTTTGTCACCACGGATTTGTATTTGCAGGCTTTTCACATGTATCTCTCCTACACGCTCAAAAAGTTGGAGAGGGAGAAGTTCATCTCGGCTATGAAAATTTTAAGCCGCGGGCTATTCGACGCGTCTATAGAGCTGGTTGAATCGAAGGACGCCGAACTGGCGCGGATGGCGGAGTATAACGCCGCGTTTTACGCCGTTCCGTATACACTGCTGACGGGCAACAGTTTGGAAGAGCGTATACCGAAAAAATACAGAGACGGCTACGCGGCGGAAGTGCGTTTGGCGACCGAGGCGAACGCGGACGGCGTCGCATCAAAACTCTTGGCGGGATTGGCGGCTCAGGGCGAACCGATGATCATGAACTACTCTCTCTTCAAACCGCGCGGTAATTACACGCGCGCACCGGAATTGGGGCGTTACTTCAAGGCGATGATGTGGCTTCAAAAAGCCTTCGCCTGCAGGGATAGGGAGGCGCATCTCAAGCAAAGCATATTTACGGCGGTTTTGCTCAATACGGTTAAACCGGCGGGGAGCAACGCGTTTTTGAGGAATATTTACGCCTCTGTTTACGAGCCGACCGCCCTTTTGGCAGGCGAAGCGAATAATTTGTCCGTTATGGATATAGCGATGTTTTTGAGATATAAGGAGAACATTGCGGATATGGCTCAAGCGTTGAGCGCCGAAAATGTGGAGAAGGTTGACGACCACCTCAAATCTTTGGCGGAGCGTATCGTTATTAAGCCCAAAATTCTTGCGACGTGCGCCGATAAAATCAACTTTATGCCCCAGCGCTATTTGATCGATAATGAAATATTGCAAGAATTGACGGATATCGCGCACCGCCCCTTTCCGAAGGGTTTAGATGTGTTTGCCGCCCTAGGTTCGGAGAGCGCCGCAGATGTGTTGAACAATTTTTATAAAGAGGATGAGAAGTGGGGCGACTACTCGCAGAAAATGTCCGCGATGCGGCAAAAGTTCAAAAATTTTAACGGGTGGGACAAATCAACGTACAATAAGTGGCTCCAATGCCTTTTGGCGCTTCAAAAGAGGGACAAGAGTTATCCGGTATTCATGAATACCGCCGCGTGGGACTATAAAAATTTAAATACCTCGCTTGCTTCTTGGGCGGAATTGAAGCACGATTTTATTCTATACGGCGAACAGCCTACAGCGCTGGAGGACGGCACCTGCTACCCGACCTTGCACAGGCTTCCCGAACCGGACGCGGAGGTGGGGTATGTGGAGCCGAATATTTGGTTTTGGAATAAACTCGGCGAATTAATAGCGTTAACCAACAGCGTGCTTGTCAAGAATAACCTGCTCGACGCCGATTTAAAGGGTAAAACCGAGGGATTGCAAGCGGACATTAACTTTTTGATTGATGTTTCGAAAAAAGAGTTGGCGAAAAAGCCTCTAAGCCCCGAAGAGTATAAGGTAATCAAGACCATAGGCGGCAACGTTGAGGATTTTACGGCGACGGTGGTTGAATTGAAAGACGGCGCATACGGCACAGATTGGAGTCTTGTCACGGGGCCTGACCGTTCCATAGCGATTGCGGCGGATGTTTTCACGGGTACGACCGGCGTATTGCACGCGGCGGTGGGAAACGCGAACACTATATACGTGGTTGTTGAGATAAACGGTTACTTGTATCTGACAAGGGGCGCGACGTTCCGTTACCACGAGTTTGTCATGCCGGGGAGCGCCCGCCTTACCGACGAGGAGTGGCAGAAGATGGAAGCGGGCAAATCGCGCCCCGCGATTCCGGAATGGATGCGGGGCGTTGTTATAAACGAAAGGGTCGGAGTAGGTGGCGACGTCCACCCGGTCAACTGCTTTGAGAGAGGCTGCGAGTGCGACGAGTGGTATTTGCCGTGATGGCGGTAAAATATAAAAAATAGTTTTTTACTATACGATATGCGGGATATATATTATGTATTATAAAAGTCAAAAAATTTAAATCTTTTTTAGACGAAGCCCCTTCGGGGCTTCATAGGATATGCGGGGCTAAACCCCGCATATATAAAATCAAAGTCAAAGGCTAAAAACGCCAAATATATCAAGAATGAAAGAGGTGGAAATATGCGAAATTGGGTCAAGTTATATATAATTATAATCCTACAATTCTCCGGCTCAGCTTTCTCCCAAGAGGCCGCGCCTGCCAAAAGGCCGGATGATTTCCCGCGGCCTGTCGCTGTTTATGTGACCGGCGGTGTTACTGACAACGAAAAAGCGGTTTTCGGCGCGTTTTTGCTCACCTCGCTTATAAATAGCGGGGCCTGCGTAAGCCACGAGAACTCCGTCGCGTTTCTTGCCACGCTCGACGAGCGGTCTAAGCGGCAGGTCGCCTTAGACGACAAGGGAATTTCCGAAATCGGCAGGAGTTTCGGCATAAAATACGTGTGCGTCGCCTCCATAAGTCCGGCGTTCGGCGAGCCGGGCGCGTTCACGGTCTTTGCCAGAATGCTGAATACCGAAACCGAAAAATTCAGATTGAACGGCGAAGCTACCGGTACGCTTAAGACGAATGAGGAACTCTCGCTGGCCGCGAATACGATAGTGGAAAAAATGCTCGGCAGGCGCGCCCCCCCTCCGCAAGCGCCGCCGGGAGAACAAGTAGTTATATTCGACCCGCCGCCGCCCATGCCGTTTTTATCGCACGGCGAGCCGGAACCAGCGGACGTTGTTCTTGAAAATAAAGCTACGGCTATAAGCGCCCACGAAGCGTCCGGCGCGGGGCAGGGCATAGAGCCGGGGCCTTTGGGAGCCGATAAAACGCGGGGGCAGCCCGCGTTGAGGAAGACGGTGTTGCGCAGCGTGGCCGTAAGCCTCGATGTTTTGGGGGCGCTGGCGTTCGCGTACGGGTATGCCGAAAACAACCGCGCTGAGAAACTCAGGAAAGAGGACAAACAATCAAAGGCCCAAAAAGCCGAGAAGAGGCGCGACACGGCGTACATAACAGGCGGGGCGTTGCTTGTGTCGGGCATTACCATTCACATTTTCTTTTAACGGCGCCTGAACAAAAGCTTACGACTCCTCCCCCGACATCACCTCGGCGATATTCAGGATATGGTCTTTTATCCGCCTGTAGCTGATAAGCATGTCCGGGAAGGTGGTGCTCAAGAGCGGGTGCACCGGGTTTTCCGCCAGCCTCGCCAAGTGCCTTCCGCGCAGGTCGCGGAACTTGTGGGTTATGGCGTCGCCCTGCGGGTTGGCCTTTGAGATGATGGCCTTGTTGTTCACGCTGAACGCGCGGTTGACTAGGTCGAAGTATTCTGAGACGGAGTCGTGGAGCGAGAGCAGTTCGTCGCGCATTATTTGGGGCATCTCCACGGTGGCGTTTTTTATGCGCTTGTACAGTTTGGCCAATGTGGTGATGTAGTCGCTGATGGTCTCGTAATCGTCGGCTAAGCGTATCTGAATTTGCGCCTCTTCCGCGAGGCTTCTCGGGACGTTGCTGCCGGACAGGACGTCTGTTAAGAAGGCCGTTATCTCGCGTTGTATGTTGTCCATGACCTCTTCCTTGTAGAATATGCTCCCGACCAGCTTTTCTTCGTTCTCGGCGCCCTCGACGCCGCCGATGGTGCTTCCGGAGAGGATGGCTTTGAGTTTGTCGAGCATCTCACGGTCGTGCTTGCCCATGTTGATGAGTTCGTAGCGCGCCTGCGCTATGCCCACCATTGGCGAATCAACCAGATGGCTGCCAAGCTTCGTGAGTTTCGGCGGCTCCTTGTACGGTTTGTCGGGGACGGCTTTTATCAGCACGTACGCCAATACGTTGGTGAGCGGCAGGAAGAGCGCCGTGTTGAGCACGTTAAAGCCGGAGTGGACCGCGGCTATGCCGGCTTGTATGTAGGGGAATGTCTCGGCGCCGTTGACCATTACCATGGTATTTGGGTCGTGGCCGATGAATTTACGGATGCACGTAATATAGAAACTGAAGATCGCGGTTATCCACAATACGCCGATCACGTTGAAGGTTATGTGCGCGTAGGCGGCGCGTTTGCCGTTGGTCGTGGTGCCCAGCGACGCCAAGTAGGCGGTGATGGTGGTGCCGATGTTTTCGCCCAGAACTAAGGCGGCGGCGGTTTCGAACTGTATGATGCCGGAGGCGGCGAGACCCATGGTTATGCCGAGCGTGGCCGAGGATGATTGCACGATGAGCGTGACGACGCAACCGGCCATGGCGCATTTAAGCACCCCGGGGTAGGAGTCGGCGGTGAACTTGTGGAACCAAGAGATAAATTCCGGTATGTCGCGTATGGGGGCGAAGCCGTCTTTCATTACTTCTAAGCCGAAGAAGATCATGCCGATGCCCATAGCCGCCATGCCGGAGTAGCGCAGCTTCTCGTTCTTAACAAAGAGATATAGGAAGACCGAGATGCCCATGAGCGGCAAGCCGTATTTGCCCATGTTTATGGCGAGTATCCAGCCGGTGATGGTGGTGCCGATGTTAGCGCCCATTATGACGCCTATGGCCTGTTGCAGGGTCATTATCCCGGAGTTGACGAACCCGACGGTCATGACGGTGGTGATTGAGGAGGACTGTATGAGGCAGGTGACAAGCGTCCCCACGCCGGTCGCCATCAGGCGGTTGTTGGTAACCATCCCGATGAGCTTGCGCAGGCGGTCGCCGGCGACGGTTTGCAGTCCGTCGGACATGCTCTTCATGCCGAGGAGGAATATCCCGAGGCCGCCGACGACGTTGAATATCAGGTGGAAAATCACATCACTCGACATTAACCCTCCCCTAAATCAATGAAATTTCGCTGTTAAGCCGGCATGTCGGCTGTGTAAGGACTGCGTAAACGGCGTTGAGGATAATATAATATATTGTAATTGGAAGGGGAATCAAATTTTATTTTTGGAAAGGTCTGGGCGTTTATGGTGTGAAAGTTCCCCCTTTACCTGCTGACCAACGCTTCCGCCGCGAAGGCGCCGAGGGCGGCCAAGTAGAAGATCCCGTCGGCAAGCAGGCAGAAGAGCGCCGAGTGGTTGGGGCGTATCCCCGCGTTCAGGCGCACGAAGACCGCCGCGTAGACCAGCGCCGGGATTTGGAAGAGGTATCGCAGCGTTCCGGGGTAGCGGTAAGTGGTCAGGCCCATCATCGCCGGGGAGATCGCCAGCAGGCCCACGCTGGCCCATATCATTATCAAGAGCGCCCGGCGGGAGCGGGTCTCCCCGATGATCGTGATCAGCGTCTCGCGCCCCATGATCCTGTCGCCCTCTATGTCGCGCAGGTCGAAGATCAGCGATCGTATGAAGCTCAGGATGAAGACCACGGCGAAGGCGGCCAGCGTTGACGGCGCGAATCTCAGCGCGCCCCCTATCGTCTGCGGCAGGAAGGTGAGGATGGTCGCCCACGCCAGCGCCACGAAAAGGTCGCGGGAGGAGGGGATGTCCTTCAGGCTCTTGTATGGGAAAAGCCCGCGCAGGCTCTTGGGGACTAAGGTAATGTGGTAGGCGGAACCGGCCGCCGCCGCGAAGAGCATCAGGTAGAAGGTCGGCCGGTTTATCAAAGACGCCGTTACAAGCACGGCGATGGTGCTTGCTCCGGAGAGCAGCAGCAGCAGCTTCGGGTATCGGTTGTAGAATCGGTACTTGGAGATGTCTAAGTGCAGCGTGTTTTCTATGCTCGTAAGGCTGTTCCAGAGGTAGACGGAGATGAAGTAAAAGAGAGCGATCGCGCCGCCGGAGAGAGAGAAGCGCATCCCCTGTATGACGCAGGAGGCGTAATAGGCCGCCACGGCGCCGCTCGATACGAAGAGGTTGAGGTTGGCCATCACGTCGAACAACCGCATCAGCGCGCCCATTGAGTTCTTCCCCCGGGTGCGGCTAAGGAGCAACAGGTGGTCGCAAACGCGCTTTATCATCCAGTTGGGGGTGGACGCGCCGGCGGTTACGCCTATCGTTTTGCTGTTGCGCAGCGGCTCCCAATCTATCTCGTCCTCGGTCTCTACGGCCTGCGTGTGCGTGCCGCGCTCCCTCGCTATCTGTACCAATCTCTGCGTATTGGCGCTGTTCTTCCCGCCCACCACGATCACCGCGTCGACCGAATCCGCTATGCGCTTCGCCTCCTCCTGCCGCTCGTCCGTCGCGGAGCAGATGGTCTTCTTCACGGCGATAACGCTATCGGCGAAGCGTTCCCGCAATTTCGTTGAGATGGTGTCGAACAATTCGGTGCCGAATGTCGTTTGGGAGACCAAGCAAATCTTGTCGAGCCGCGGCAGCTTGTCAACGTCGCCGGGCGTTTGTATGAGGTATCCGCTGTCGCCGGCGTAGCCCAAAAGCCCGATCACCTCCGCGTGCCCCTCGTCGCCGGTTATGACGATACTGTAGCCGTCATTGCGGTATCGCGTTATCACATTGTGCACGGCCTTGACCTTGGGGCATGTGCCGTCCACGATGTTGTATCCGGCGCCCTTGTACCGCTCAATGACGTCGGGCGGCACCCCGTGCGCCCGTATCAGGAGCGTGGAGGGTGCGCTTGGCGGATCGCTCTCGTCGAGCGCGTTGACGCCGCGCTGCCGCAGCATGTCGGTGGTCTGCTTGTTGTGGATCAGCGGCCCGAGCGTCCAAGTCGGGCTTCCGGACTTGTCGTCGGAGAGTTCAAGCGCCCTGTCGACGGCCCTCTTCACGCCCATGCAGAAGCCGGCGGTTTGCGCTACTATTATTTTCATGGGTTTAAGATAATATTTTGGACGGGGGAAGTCAAATAGACGGTTAAAAAAATATCCCAAAGAATTTGACTTCCCGCCGATCCGCAATGTATATTCAAAAGATTGCGCTCATTCCGTAAGAAATGGGCTTTTGGTGGTTTCCGTAGAAAAAAAGGGCCGTCCGTCTCTATGTTTGAAGACCTGTCCGCCAGATTCGATTCGATATTCAAGCGTTTGCGCGGGCGCGGCAAGCTTTCGGCGGACAACATCGCCGAAGCCGTCCGCGACGTGAAGCGGGCGCTGCTCGAGGCCGACGTGCACTACAAGGTGGTCAAGAAATTCGCCGCCGTGGTTCAGGAAAAGGCCATGGGCAGCGCGGTTATAGACAGCATCACCCCGGGGCAGCAGTTTGTGAAGCTGGTTCACGACGAGCTGACCGCGGTTATGGGCACTGCGGCGCGGACCTGCAAGTTTCACACCAACCGCGTGAACGTCGTTGTGCTCGCGGGGCTGCAGGGGTCGGGCAAGACGACCGCCTGCGCGAAGTTGGCGCTGTACTTCCGCAAACAGGGTCACAAGCCGCTCATGGCGGCCTGCGACATGTACAGGCCGGCGGCGGTCGACCAGATAGAGACGCTCGGCAAGGCTTTGGGAGTCCCCGTATACGCCGATAGGGCGGCCAAGCCCTTAGCCATCGCCAAGGCGGCGGTTGAGGCGGCGAGGCGCGACGGGCAGTCGCTAGTGATCGTCGACACGGCGGGACGCCTGCACGTCGACAAAGAGATGATGGCGGAGCTCAAGGAGATCTGCGTCACGCTCAAGCCGGACGAGACCTTCTTCGTGGCCGACGCCATGACCGGCCAGGACGCGGTCAACGTGGCGGCGGAGTTCCACAGGGAGGTCGGGTTCACCGGGGCGATCCTGACGAAGATGGACGGCGACGCCAGGGGCGGAGCGGCTTTATCTATATTAGATGTAACGGGCGTGGCGGTGCAGTTCGTGGGCGTGGGCGAGAAGCCCGACGGCTTGGAGCTCTTCCACCCCGAGCGCATGGCGTCGCGGATACTCGGGATGGGCGACATCGTCTCCCTAGTGGAGCGCGCCCAAGAGACGGTCGACTTAGAGAACAGCAAGAAGATCGAGAGGAAGATACGCAAAAACACCTTCTCGTTGCAGGATTTTTTAGACCAGTTGCGGCAGATAAAGAAGATGGGGTCCATAGGCGATCTTTTGGCTATGATACCCGGTATGGGCCAGCAGATGAAAGACGCCAACATAGACAGTTCGATGATGGTGAAGATAGAGGCTATAATCTGCTCCATGACGCAGCGCGAGCGCGACAAACCGCTCATCATAGACGGCGGCAGGAAGAAGAGGATAGCGGCGGGGAGCGGCACGACGGTGCAGGACGTCAACAAGCTGCTGAAGCAGTTCGACAGCATGAAGTCGCTGATGAAGCGCATGACGAAGGTAGCCGGCAAGCGCGGGGCGGGAGCGGCTATGAGGGGTATCAAAATATAAGTTGGATTTAATTTGATAATTATTTGTATCATAACATAAACACTAAAAGTAAGGAGAAGTGCCTTGGCAGTAAAAATTCGCTTAGCCCGTTCGGGCCGGAAAAAGATCGCGACCTACCGCGTGGTCGCCGCTGACAGCAGGACGCAGCGCGACGGCAAGTTTTTGGAGACGGTCGGCTACTACGACCCCCAGACGACCCCCAAGACTTTCCAGTTCAAGAGCGACAGGGTCGCCTACTGGATCAAGCAGGGCGCCACGCCCACGCTCACCGTCAAAAACCTGCTCAAGCAAGACCGCTTCTACGAGAAGCAGGAGCAGATAGACAAGGGCGCGGCCCCGGAGAGCGTTACGCTTGAGCGCAAGCCGGAGAGGAAGCGCAAGCCCAAGGTGCACAAGGTTAAGAGCAGCGATTAGTGGGGGGGCAGTAGGGGCGGGTTAAAACCCGCCCCTAAAGTCAAAGTCAAGTTCTTTTTTAGACGAAAGGAGCGGGTAAACCCGCCCCTTTCATAGATAAATGCGGGGCTAAACCCCGCATTTTCAGTCAAAGTCAAAATATTACGACTATGGACTTAATTGCCATTGCGGTGATAAAGCGCGCCATCGGCCTCCAAGGGCACTGCGGCGTTATGGCCTACGGCGAGACTCTCGGGCGGCTTGACACGCCGACTGCCGTGTACATAGGCGAGAGCGAAAGGCGCGCGCGGGAGATAACGCTTTCGCATATCGAACTGCGTCCGCAAGGCTACGTGGTGCTGCTTGACGGTATTAATGACAGAGACGCGGCGGAGGCGGTTCAGGGCCTAAGTCTCTATGTGGATGAAAGTCAGTTGCCTAAATTGGCCGACGGCGAATACTATCACTTTCACCTCAAGGGGATGAAAGTAATATCGTCGTCAACCGGGGCGGAAATAGGAACGGTGCGCGACACGGTCAACCTGCCGTCGACGGACGCGTTAGAGGTGGTGTTGACAAACGGATATGAAATAGTGATACCGTACAATAAACAAGCGGTGACTAAGGTTGACAAAGAGGCAAAAGTTATAACGGTTGACGATTCATACATAGAGGAATTATTATAACGACAATTGGTGTTGATAATGATCTTTGATATCCTAACCCTCTTCCCCGCCATGTTTGAGGGCGCCTTTTCCGACAGCATCATAAAGCGCGCCGTGGAAAAGGGGTTGGTCTCTATAGGCATTCACAACATCCGCGACTACTCGGACGATTTGCGCCACCAGACGGTAGACGACTACCCCTACGGCGGCGACGCCGGCATGTTGATGAAGCCGGAGCCGTTGGCCGGGGCTATAACGGCGGCGAAGGAGCGTTTGGCCGGAAGCGATCCCGTAGTCGTCTACATGACGCCGGCGGGAAGGCTTTTAGACCAAGACATAGTGAAGGAGTTGGCGGAAAAGAAGTCGCTGATACTTCTCTGCGGCCGTTACAAGGGAATTGATCAGCGCATAGTCGATAATTACGTCGACATGGAGCTGTCCATAGGCGATTACGTGCTGTCAGGCGGTGAGATACCCGCGATGGCTGTTGTAGACGCGGTGACGCGCTTGATCCCGGGCGTTTTGGGGAATATGGATTCGGCGGAGACCGACTCGTTTCACAGCGGCCTTTTAAGCCACCCGCACTACACGAGGCCGGAGATCTTTGAGGGTATACGCGTGCCGGAGGTGCTTATCAGCGGCCACCACGCGAACATAAAGGAGTGGCAAAAAGAGAAGTCGATAGAGATAACGAGAGAGCGTAGGCCTGATTTGCTTAAAAAGCGTTAAAAGCCATAAAGTCAAATTCTTTTTTAGACGAAGCCTTCGGCTTCATAGGATATGCGGGGCTAAACCCCGCATATAAAGTCAAAGTCAAAAGAAAAAAGCCTTTGACTTTGATTTTGATTTAATATGCGGGGTTTAGCCCCGCATATCCTATGAAAGGGCGCGATTTATCGCGCCCTTTCGTCTGAAAAAGAATTTGAATTTAAAAGATTTTAAAGAATTTAAAAGATTTTAAAGATTTTGACTATATTAACATAAAAATAAAAATTAAAATTTGGAGGAGTATGATGAACGACATCATCAGGGCAGTGGAGAGGAAGCAGTTGCAGGACCGCAAGGTCGAGTACGGCGCGGGCGATACTATCAACGTTTCGTTTAAGATTCGCGAGGGCGACAAGGAGCGCATCCAGCAGTTTCAGGGCGTCGTGGTGCAGACGAGCGGTTCAGGTTTGGGCGAGACCGTGACCGTCCGCAAGTCGAGCGGAAACGTTTACGTGGAGCGTATCTTCCCGATGCACTCCCCGCTTATCGCCGAGATCAAGGTGCTCAAGCGCGGGCGTGTGCGCAGGGCGAAGCTCTACTACCTGCGCGGGCTGACCGGAAAGGCCACGCGTATCAAGGAGAAGAAGGGGAAGTAGCGGTTATAGGAGTATGGAATTTTGGTATTGATACTATATGGGCGGGCGCGTGTGTCCGCCCTTTTTTTAAATTAAAATCGAAATGATAAAGCTCTCTGCGATATTCATCGCGTTCTTTCGTGTGGGCGCCTTCACGCTTGGGGGCGGCTACGCTATGTTCTCGGTTTTGCGCCATGAGCTTATTGACAAGCGCGGCTGGGTGAGCGAAGAGGAGTTTACTCAGGAACTCGCCATGGCCACAAGCCTCCCCGGCGCTATGGTCATCAACTTCTCGCTCTTCTGCGGCGCAAAGCTGCGCGGGCGGTTAGGGGCGTTTGCGGCGTTTCTGGGAACCGTGCTGCCGTCGTTTCTGATGATTCTCGTAGCGGCGGCGTTCCTATTCCCATATTTCAAGCATCCATCCGTAGCGGCTTTTCTGCGCGGCGCGGCGGCGGTTGTGGCCGGGCTTCTGGGCTATACCGCGCTTAAATTATGCAAACCGATGATCTCGCGGGTCTCGCACGCCGTAGCCGCGCTCATCGCTGTGGGAATTGCGCTGATCCCCGACGTCAACCCGATATTCGCGCTCATACTCGTCAGCGCGGCTGTTTACCTTTTATCAATCAAGAAAAGAGTTAAAATCGCCGCGGATAGCGCCGGTATCAATACAATAAACGGTAACGGCAAGAGTATAAACAAAATAAACGGCGGTGATAATTGATGATATTGTTGCAACTTCTGAAGAGTTTTTTGATAATCGGCGTCGGCGCCTACGGCGGCGGGCTGGTCACTATCCCCATGATAGAACATCAGGCCGTCACCGTCCACGGTTGGATCACCGCCTCCGAGCTTTCGGAACTCATAGCCGTGGCGCAGATGACCCCCGGCCCCATAGGGGTCAACGCCGCCACCTACACCGGCTACAGGGTCGCCGGAATCGCCGGCGCCTCCGCCGCCACCTTAGGGTTTGTGATCCCGTCGCTCGTCCTCTGCCTAACGCTGGTGTACCTCCTATCGAAATTCGGGAACGCCCCGTGGCTGGAGGCGCTTAAAAAGTCCGTCCAACCCGCGGTAGCCGGACTAATAGCCGCCGCTGTGCTGACCTACGGAAAGGCGGCGTTAACAGACGTTTGGACGGCGGTCATAGCCGTCGCGGCCTTTGTGATTTTTATCCTATCAAAAGACAGAATCCACCCGGCGCTGTTAATACTATTGGGAGGGTTCGTCGGGGTTTTTATATATTGACTTTGACGTTGACTTTATATGCGGGGTTTAGCCCCGCATATCCTATG
>JAITFI010000082.1 GCA_031281485.1 Chitinispirillales bacterium
TTTCTTTTTAATCCTATAATCCTTTAAATCCTACTAATCCTAGTTCAGACAGTCTTTTGACTTTATATGCGGGGTTTAGCCCCGCATATCCTATGAAGCCGAAGGCTTCGTCTAAAAAAGATTTTAAAAGAATTTGGTTTTAAAAGATTTTAAAGGCTTTAAAGGCTTTAAAGATTTTGACTTATTCCCGCGAATTGTATATCATAAAAATATTTATACCTATTATTTAGCGCCAAAAGCTCGTCGTGTGTCCCGCGTTCCACTATGATTCCTCCATCCAAGACTAATATTTGATCGGCGTGGCGGATGGTTGACAGTCTGTGGGCTACGACTAATACCGTGCGGTTTTCCATGACGTTGTTTATGGCGGCTTGGACTAAGCGTTCCGATTCTGTGTCTAAGCTTGAGGTTGCTTCGTCTAAGATTAGTATAGGCGGGTTCAGCAGTAAGGCTCTCGCTATTGAGAGGCGTTGGCGTTGGCCGCCTGAGAGCATTACTCCCCGTTCGCCGACTATAGTGTCCAAGCCTTTGGGCAGTTTCTCTATGAACTCCCAGGCGTTGGCGGCGGTCGCGGCGGATATTACGGAATCTTTTTCGGCGTTGGGCACGCCGTAGGCGATATTGGCGGATATTGTGTCGTTGAAGAGGAAGGTTTCTTGGGCTACTATGCCGAAGAGTTTGCGCAGGCTCGCTAGGTCCATCTCTCTTATGTCGGCGCCGTCTATGGAGATTTTTCCGTTTGTTATGTCGTAGAAGCGCGGCAATAGGTCGAGCGTCGTGCTCTTGCCGCTGCCGCTGGAGCCGACTAACGCGGTGACGCTGCCTTTTTTTATCTCGAAGTTTATATCCTTGAGCACCGTCTCCTCGCATTCCGGGTAGCGGAAGTTTACATTGGCGAACACTATCTTGTCGTTGAATTTTATGGGTTCGGGCGTTGCGGGGGGCGGCGAAACGGTTATTGTTTCTACCGGCGAGTCAAGCGCGGCGAAGACCCGGTCGGCGGAGGCGAAGCCGCTTTGCAGCGTAGTGTTCAGCCTACTTATCTCTTTCAGCGGTGTGAAGATGGAGAAGAGGAAGACTAAGAACCGCGTGAAGTCCTCCGCCCCGAAATCGGCCGAGCCGCCTTCTCCCAGAACTTGGCTGCCGCCGTACCAGAGGAGAATCACCACCACTATCACCCCCATCACCTCCGTTATGGGGCTTGCCAGAGCGCCGATGTAGTTTGATCGGAACGATTGGCGGACGAAGCGTTTGTTCTCGTCTTTGAATTTTGCCGATTCGACGTCCTGCGTCCCGAAGATTTTGACGATCCGCACGCCGCTGACGGTCTCGTGGAGGATGGAGAGCAGCGCCGCTAAGTGTTCCATAACCCGCGTGCTTCTGCGCCGCACGGTACGCCCGATAAGCGTTATCAGGTAGCCGAGTACGGGGAATATCACGAATATGGCCAAAGTGAACTTGTAGTTTATGACGAAGAGGGTGCACACGAAAAAGATCAGGCGCATCGGCTCCACGAATATTTTGTCGAAGGTGCCGGTCATGGAGCTGTTGATGTTCGTCACGTCGTTGACGATCAGCGAGACGACGTTACCTGACTTCGTGCGGTCGTAGTAGGAGACGGGAAGTGCCAGCGCGTGCGTAAAGAGTTTGTTGCGCATATCACGTACAACCGAGAGGTTGAGGCGGTACATTACGATGCCCTTGAGGTAGATGAAGATGTTTTTCAGGAGAAAGGAGAAGGCCATCATGGCGCAGACCATCTGCAGCGCGGCTATGGGTTCGCGTTTGCCTATGGCGCTGTACGTCCAGTATTTGAGGACGGCGTTGGCGTTGGAGACGGTGTATTCAGGTTTTGATAAAACGGGCGCTTCGTGACTGAATATGGTTTGGACCAAGGAGGCGCTGAACCAGAGCGAGAGTCCCTCGAAGGCCACGGCAAACAATGCGAGAACAAGCGCGGCGCCGATCAGCGCGACGTAGGGCCGCATGTAGGAGAGCATACGGGTGTAAAGTTTGAAATTGCCGGCTGACATCAGCTACCCGCGGTCTCATCCCATATCAGCATAGACCCGCAGCTCTCGCAGAGTATGATCTTTGTGCCCCTTCGTATCTCGCTGCACAGCTGGGGTTGGAGGATCATGAAGCATACGCCGCAGGTTTTTTCTTGGTTTACCATGGAGACCGCCCTGCCGCTCTTCTTCTTTTTTCTGATTGAGTCGTAGGTTCGCATGGTTGGGTGGCTTACCATGGGGCTTATTTTGGCGCGTTCCGCCATGATTTCCGCTATGACCGAGTCTATTTTGCCGATCTTGGCCTGCAGGTCGTCTATCTGCGGTTGGAGCTCAGCCTTGGCGTTTTCGTAGGCCTTTTCCGCCTCTTCCAGCGCCGCTTTGCCCTTCTCTATATCGGACTCAAGCGTGGTTTTTCTGCCCTCGGCGGATGTCAGCAGCGCCTTTTGCGCCTCGATCTCCTTGTGGACCGCGTCGTATTCTTTGTTGGTTTGGATGGAGTTCAGCCTCTCTTGGCTCTTGGCGAGGCTCTCGCGCAGCTTTGCGACTTGTTCGTCCGCCGTCGTTACTTCGGAGGCCAGCCGCGCGAGCCTCTCAGAGGTGGCTACGCTCGTCTCACGCGCCCCATCTATGCGCTTCTCCAAATCGGCGACGGCCTTGGGGTACTGCTCCTTGGCCAGCTCCTGTTCCCGCACCTTCAGGTCTATTTCCTGTAACTTTACAAGGTACTCCAAGTCTTGTATCATAGCACCCCTACTTACCCCTTTGATGTAAAAGTGGGCCCACTAGGGCTCGAACCTAGGACAAACGGATTATGAGTCCGCTACTCTAACCGACTGAGTTATGGGCCCCGAAAAACAACATTCCAAGACTACCAATATACATTATGGCATGATACAATACCAAAATAAAAAAATCACGCTTTCTGCTTGATCTTGCGAGGGCGCGATTTCCCGAAACTGCCGCGGAAGATCTTGCCTTTGCGAGTGCGCTTATCGCCTCTGCCCATTATGCCTCTCCTTCTAATTAAAGATTTTGTTATTATTGAACCATATTATACCTAATAATATATAGTTACCTCTTCCTATTTCCGGGTTTCGGCTTGTCGGCCGGTTTATCCGGTTTCTTGTCGGCGGCGTCCGGATTTCGGTTTGCCGTCTTCTTCAGCTCCGCTTTAAGGGAGTTTATTTCGTCGCGAAGCGCCTTGTTTTCGGCGCGCACCTTCCCGATTTTAGCCTCCGTCGTCTCCCTCAGCGAGTCAAGTTTGGCGGTAAACTCGGTTCTGACGTCCTCAACGGCGGTTTTGATGCTCTTTTTCGTCTTGCCGCCGCCGCCCACAATGAAGAGTATCACTATAATGACGAGCGCCGCCGCCCCCGCCATCAGCGGGATGGGGAGGCTGGGTTTGGAGTGCACCCGCTCCGCAAACTCGTCGAAGTGGTCGTCGGGTCCGGCGGAGAGCTTTCGTTCCGCCTTGCTCTCCTTGGCCGGCTTAGGCTCGGCAGGGCCGCCGTCGGGATCCGCGGCCTTCTTCTTGGAGGTCTTGGCGGGCTTTTCCTTTTCGGGCTTGGGTTCAAAAGAGTCGTCGTCTTTCGCCGCGCTCTCGGCCTTGGGCGGTATGGTCTCGAACTCGGCCTCCTCCACAACGGGGGCCTCTTTGGCTGCCGGAGCGGGTTCGAAGCTGTCGATCTCCGCCACTGAGGGCTCGGAGGGTATGGGCGCCGGCGCCGGAGCGGGCGATACCGCCGCTTTGGGGTCTAATATGAACTCGTCGAAGCGGTCGTCCGGCCCGGCCGCCGTGGCCTTGCTCTTCTTTTTGCCGGCGGGCGCCGCGGGTTCCTTGCTCCCCGAATCGGGCGCCGGCGCGGCTTTAGCCTCCGCCACGCTCCAAAACTCTTTCCCGCCGTCGTCGCGCCGGCAAGAGACAAGACCCTCCTCGCTCAACGCCTTAAGGTGCGTCTGAACCGCGTCCTCGGTCATTTTGATCGCGATTGAGAGATCGAAAACTTCCTGCTCGCCCCCCAGCTTGTTCAAGCCGTTTAAAACCTTACGCCCCTTTGCGTCCATGGTCTTTCCCTTTTCCTTCAGAATCTAAGTAACGATACCCTTCCTCTATCAATATAATATATCCCCTCCGCAAAATCAAAATCTTTTTACCGATATTTTGTTTTTTTCAAGCCTGAATATATATTATATACGAAAACCCCGCCTTTGACTTCCCGCGCCGCGAAGCGGCGCGACAGTTGACTTTGACTTCCCGCGCCGCGAAGCGGCGCATGTGTATAAAAAGTCCCTCCCCCTATTTGAGGGGGAGGGATTGAAGGAGGAGGGGTATCTGGCGGGGCGTTGCGGGGTGTCCCCGCAGGGTGGGTAGCGGAAAACAAAAATGGGCGAAGCCCATTTTTGGTTGTAGCGAGGGAGGGCGCAGCCCTCCCCTTAATTGAATTTGACTTTAATCATTTGACTTTTTGAAAGGGGGGTAAGCATTTTATGGAGATTCAAATTACATCTCGTCATACTAAGTCCAAGGCCTCGCAGGAGTTACAGGACGCTATTAGTTCCGAGGTTGGCAAATTGGAGCAGTTTTGCGAGGGAATAACCTCTTGCCGCGTCGTTTTGGACAACGAGAGTTTGGATAAGACCGTTGAAATCACCATGCACGTCCGGGGCAACCACGAGATCGTGGGGCTCGCCAAAGCCGAGAACATCGGCAAGGCCGTCGACGAGGCGGTTGAGAAGGTGGAGCGCCAGCTCAAGAAGCTGAATGAGAAGGTGAAGAGCCACAAGTGAGGCTCGAAAGGACCGCGCCTTGAAGAGAATGAACGTTGACCTCGTCGTGGGTGCCTCGATCCTCTGCGCGCTGTTCATCCTCGTCGCGGGGATGCTGTGGCTCAAGGAGGCCTCGCTGGCCAACAAGATGGTTAACTACCTCGTGGTCTTTCCGGAGGTCGGCACCCTGCAGCTGGGCGACCCGGTCTACATAAACGGCGTTAAGAAGGGTACCGTCTCCACGATCGAGCTGCGGGGCACAGAGGTCGGCACGATCCTGAACATAGACAAAAAGATACGCATGACCGACTCGGTCCGCATATCCGTGGTGAACGTAGGGCTCCTGGGGGAGCGAGGCATAGGCGTCACCCTCTCCCCCCACGGCAACACCATCCCGTTCATCGCCCCTAACTCAAAGGACACCGTCCTCATACGGGGCCGCTTCGACACCGGCATATCCGAGGCGATGGGAATGCTCGGCACGGTGCTCGCCGAGGTCGAGACTTTGGTGGTCAACGTGGCCGGAATATTAGACGCCACAATAGGCGATACGGCCTTCATCAACCGCTTCCACGACATTGTGGGCAGGTTGGACACAGTCTGCATAGTGGCAAACAGGCTGCTGATAAGGAACGAGCCGGTCCTGACCGCCGCCATGTCGGACCTTAAAAAGGTCTCCGCCGAGCTGAAGCAGCTCATAGCGAGAAACGGCCCCGGCATAGACAGCATTGTGGTGGGCGGCGACCAGCTTATAACCAAAGGCATGGCCCTTGTGACGCAGGCCGAGTCGCTGGTCGTGGACGTGCAAGGGGTGCTGAAAAACATAGAGGGCGGCAAGGGGTCGCTTGGAAAACTGTATACCGACGAGTCCTTCTATAAGGACCTGAAAGACGTCATCGCAAGCGTGGACACCTTAGTAGGCGAGGTACGGCAGGACGCCCTGAAACTTAGGGTAAGGCTTGGGTTCGGAAGGAAGAAAAAGACGGAGAGCAGATAATGTTCGAAAAAGACGTGACCGTAGTGAACAAATTAGGCATCCACGCCAGACCGGCGGGGTCGATAGTCCGTGCCGCGTCCACGTTCAAGTCCAAAGTAGAATTAGTGAAGGACGGAAACACCGCCGACGCCAAAAGCATAATGAACGTGATGATGCTAGCCGCGTCCAAAGGGACGGTGATATCTGTAAGGGCTGACGGGGAGGATGAACAAGAGGCCGTACAAGCCGTTATCAGTTTATTTGAAAACAAATTTAACGAAGAGTAAATAACGTCTGAACTAGGATTAGTAGGATTAGAAAACAGATTATAGGATTAAACGTCAAAATCAACATATTTTTAATCTTTTTAATCCTAATAATCCTTTAAATCCTATTAATCCTAGTTCAGACAAGGGGTTTATAGGATTGAAAAGACTTTCTGAAAGGAATTAAGGTTTCCGTATGGCCAAGATCAATATAGGCATAGTTGGCGTTGGTACAGTCGGCGGCGGGGTCGTCAAAGCTTTGGACGCACGGATTGACTACTTTAAAAGCGCCCTCGGCCTCGATATGCGGCTCGCCCGTATCGCCGACAAAGCGGCTTCGCGCTTCTCCCAGCTTCCTGTCCGCGACGCGGTCTGTACCGGAGATTCCAATGATATACTTAATGACGAATCCATAAACATCGTCGTTGAACTCGCCGGCGGCACCGGCTTTGCCCGTACGCTCGTATTGGAGGCGCTCAAACGCGGCAAGCACGTCGTCACCGCCAACAAAGCCCTAATCGCCGAGTACGGGCCGGAGATTTTCGAGACCGCGGACAAGGCGGGCGTCTCGCTCTACTTTGAAGCCTCGGTCGGCGGGGGTATGCCGGTCATCAAGTCTATACGAGAGGGATTGATCGGGAACGAGATAATCAGCATTCGGACGATAATCAACGGCACCTGCAACTACATCCTGACGCAAATGTCGACTCAGGATCTGCCCTTCGCCGACGCCCTCGCGGCGGCTCAGGAGAACGGTTACGCGGAGGCAGATCCCACGCTAGACGTCGGCGGCGGCGACTCCGGCCACAAGGTCGCGATACTCGCCTCCCTTGCCAGCGGCGGCTACGTCCCCTACGGCGACATATCGGTGGAGGGTATTACGGGTATAGCCAAAGAGGACATCAAGTTCGCCGCCGAGCTAGGCTACGTCGTCAAATTGCTTGGTGTCATCAAAAGGAACGCGGACGGTCTTGACGTGCGCGTGCATCCGGCAATGCTGCCCAAAGGCCACATCCTCGCCTCGGTCTCCGACGTCTTCAACGCGGTGCTGCTTGAGGGCGACGCCGTTGGGCAGATACTCATCTACGGCAGGGGCGCCGGAGAGATGCCGACCGCTTCCGCCGTGGTCGGCGATATAATAGACGCCGCGAGGAACATCTCCGACGGGTGCCCGAAACGGGTGCCGATGGACTACTACCGGGCGGACAAAAAAGCGGCGCTTGTTCCCATCGAGAGGATAGAGAGCCGGTACTATCTGCGTTTCAACGTAAGCGATAATCCTGGAGTGCTGGCGTCGATAACGAGCCGTTTGGGGGTGGAGGGGATATCCATTGCCTCCGTCATGCAGCAGGAGGGTGGCGGCGAGGCTTGGGTGCCGGTGATCATAATTACGCATCAGGCTATGGAGCGGGGGGTTAGGAAGGCGGTCAGGGAGATTGAGAAGGAGGCGTTTGTGAGGGCGCCTACGCAGATTATAAGGATAGAGGAATAAAAATATAAAGTCAAATTCTTTTAAAATCTTTTAAAATCTTTTTTTAGACGAAAGGGCGCGATAAATCGCGCCCTTTCATAGGATATGCGGGG
>JAITFI010000097.1 GCA_031281485.1 Chitinispirillales bacterium
AAAGCTAAAAACGCTGATTTTGACTTTGACTTTGATTTTGACGTTGACTTTATATGCGGGGTTTAGCCCCGCATATTCTATGGAAGGGCGCGATTTATCGCGCACTTCCGTCTAAAAAAGACTTTAAAGACTTTGATTTAAAAGATTTTAAAAGATTTTGAGGTTCCCGTCGTTCACCTCCACGACATCCCCATTCAGTTTGAGCGTCCCGACGCCCATTTGCAGCGCGGCGGCTTCCACGCCCTCTTCAAACGCCAGTCCGCCAAGGCCCAAGTACGTTTTGAAGTTCCGATACTGCGGGAAGAACATCCTGAACTTGGGCAGTTGCGTGTTTATAAGGTAGTCTATATCGCCTATCCGCGCCCTATATTTAATGTCTATAAGCGCTATTGCGTTGCAGTTATAGAGGACTACGTCGAACTCACCTCGAATTTTTTGGCCATCCGGGCTCTTTTTCTTTCTTCTTATGGATCTGTCGATATCGTCAAAGGTAGCGCCGCCGAAGGTCATTGTGTCGCACAACGCGTTATATATTAAGTCCTCCGTGAGCATACCGTTGGTGATGCCGACGCCGCTCAACTCCGCGCTCGTGGCGGCTATCTGAGCATCCGTTTTAGCTATCTGCGCTTTCAACTCCGCAAAACTCTTCGCGTTTTCGGCCTGATATTTCGCGAAATCTTCCGAATTCTTCTCAACGACCCTCTCGATCCGGTCAAGGTTCCTTTCGGTCCGGTCAACAAGAGCCCACATCTCCGCCAAAGACATTACTTCCCTCTCCATAACACACCTCCCGATTCTGTTAATGGTTCGACTCGCCTAACGCGCGCCCGACCAAACGCCTTGGTCCGCGCGCCGCCGCTTTTGCGTACCCACGGTACGGCTTAGTATTGGTACGACGAGAAGCGGCTGAGAGCGAAATGAAGCGTAACCGGGTTAGACCGATCGGAGAGAGGCCGCAATACTAATATAATGCAATACGGCTAGGAAAGTCAATAGCCGAAGAATCTTTTTTAGCGGCTGTTATCGGCGCAAAAACTCCGTTTAACCCTAATCTTTCCTCTTTTTAAGGAAACTTTTCAAAAAAGTTTCCCTTTTTCAGGGAAAACGCGCTATATATTTTATAGATACTAAAGATATATTCGGAACCTGCCAAAACCGCCGGACCGCTGGGGGGGACATCCCGTTTTTGGCAGGTTCCTGCTGATTACGGGGAAAGCGGTAACCGTCCTGGCGTCTGCCGGCCGGGTAACTCTTCGGTTTTGCCGGCTTGGAAGTTTATGTCAGATTTTTAATTTTTTTCCACACCTCTCCCGAAACATATATTATATTAATAATGCTGATTTGTCGCCCGTACTTATCTGTGCGGTATCCGATATTGGTGCCTGAAAACGCTTTTTTGGGTGAATATGGGTGTTTTGGGCATACTTTGACGGATTTTGGGGCAATTTTATTTAATACGCGCCATTGCGTACCGGCAAAACAGACGACACGCGGAACACCTTGATTTTTATGCAGGTTAGGGTGCTTCCGTTTATAATATATTTCTTCAAAATGGTGTGTGAAAGGGGTTTTTATGGAGATTGAGTTTCTTTCTGAGTTGGAAAATAAAGTAGGGGCGCTTGTTGATACCGTAAGCGGCTTAAAGTCTGAAAATGAGCGTATCAAGGCGGATTTTGAGGGCGGTATGGCCGGGCTTAGGAACGAAAATGAGGATTTGAAGAGGCAGATTGAGGAACTCCGGGCGGCATCCGACGCCGATCGCGGGCGTATGTCTGAGGCGGCGGAGCGTGTTAAGGGGTTGGTTGCAAAAATAGACTCGGCGCTCTAGGGCGCTTTTACATAGCGCCGCTTAATTTGCGGCGGGAGGAATAGAGCTTATGGGCTCTGAGGTCGTTAGGGTAACAATCTTTGGGACAGATTTTAATCTCAGGTGCGATGGCGCCGACGCCGAGACTACGCGGCAGGTCGCCAGGTACGTGAATTCCAAGATAGCGGAACTGCAGGAGCTTACCGCTTCTAGGGACGATATGAAATTGGCGGTTCTCTCCGCGCTGAACATCGCGGGGGAGCTGTTTGAAACCAAAGCCAAGTACGAGGCGGAGGCCAAGAAAGTGCGCGATTACGAGGAGAAGGTCAAGGCGATTACGGGCAAAATCGACGGCGCCCAAAAGGGGTAGGCAGGGCTGCCGGCTGATCGTTTAAGCGGTTGATTTTGAACCCGTATCGTAGGTTTTAGCGCGAATTTTGGCAATTTAACGCTGTATTTAACGGTGTCTCGTATAATTACTCTATGTTACGCCCTCATTGTTGATGTGCGTTGCGGCGTGTTATCTTCTTGACGGATAACGCCTTATCATTGCGCATCTGTGCTATCCCTCCCCTATTTGTTCGGCGCTTTTTTGCTTTATCCATTGCAGCAAACGTCCCGATTCGGCGTTAATCGCGCATATTCGGGTTATATATATATTTACATAAAACCATAATTGATTGGAGGTTCACATGTCCACTATATCTGTCGTATTTATCGCCGTCGCTGCTATCGCCGGATTTATTCTCGGCTTCTTCTGGCGCGTTACATTTGACCGAAAATTCAGGCGCGAACGGGAGGAACAGTTACACAGAGAGGCTGAACACATACTGAGGGAGGCTAAGAACGAGGCTGAACTGCGGAAGAAAGAGGCGCTTCTAGAAGCCAAGGACGAGTGGTTCAAAGCGAAGACGGAGTTTGAAAGGGAGGCAGCCAAAACGCGGGATCAGATCAGGCAGGAACAATTACGCGTCAAGGAAGCCGATCTGGAGGTCAAGAAGCAGCGCGACCACAACAACAAGCGTGAGTCCGAATTCGCCGCGCGCGAAAGCTTCCTCAATTCAAAAGAGAAGACGCTGCGCACCAAGGACAACGAACTGTCGCGCATACTGGCGCAGCAGAACGAGCGGCTTGAAAAAATCTCGCAGATGACGCAGGAAGAGGCTAAGAAGATACTTCTCGGAAACCTTGAGGGTCAGGTGCGCTACGAGTGCGCTCAGATGATCAAGGAGATGAAGGACCAAGCCAAAGCCGACGGCGAGAAGGAGGCCAAGGAGATCATAGTCCAGTCGATCCAGCGCTGCGCCGC
Organism: Chitinispirillales bacterium; assembly: GCA_031281485.1. Lineage (GTDB taxonomy): Bacteria > Fibrobacterota > Chitinivibrionia > Chitinivibrionales > Chitinispirillaceae > GUT77. The sequence goes on from JAITFI010000097.1 coordinate 3,117, forward strand.
CGACACCACGGTGGAGTCTACGGTCTCGGTTGTCCACCTGCCCAACGACGAAATGAAGGGCCGCATCATAGGCAGGGAGGGTCGCAACATCCGCTCCTTCGAGGAAGCCACCGGCATAGACGTTATCGTTGACGACACCCCCGAAGCCGTGATCCTCTCCGGCTTCGACCCCATACGCCGCGAAGTGGCCAGACTCGCCCTTGAAAAGCTGATAACCGACGGCCGCATCCATCCGGGACGCATAGAGGAACTCATCAAGAAGAGCGAAAAAGAGTTGGACAAGATAATGAAGGAGGCCGCCGAAGAGGTCATCTTCGAGTTGGACGTCCACGGTCTGCGGCCAAAGTTGGTTGAGATGCTGGGCCGCCTCAAATACCGTACATCCTACGGACAGAACGTCCTGCAACACAGCAAAGAGGTGGCGATACTTGCCGGATTGATGGCGACGGAACTCGGCCTTGACCCCAAAGTAGCCGTCCGCGCCGGCCTGCTGCACGACATCGGCAAGTCCATCGACCGCGAGACGGAGGGGACGCACTCGGAACTCGGCGCCGAGCTTGCATCCAAAAACGGCGAGAACGACATAATATGCAACGCCGTCGCCGCGCACCACGAAGACGTGCCGCCGATCTCCATGTACCCGATCCTGATCCAAGCCGCCGACACAATATCAAGCACAAGGCCGGGCGTAAGGCGTGAAACGCTGACGAACTACGTCAACCGCCTGACAAACTTGGAAGACATAGCCGACTCCTTCAGAGGCGTCCAAAAAGCCTACGTCATCCAAGCGGGGCGCGAGATAAGGGTAATGGTGGAGCCGGAGCAGATAAACGACGCCCAAGCCCAAGAACTGGCCGGTCAAATCTCGCAGAAGATACAGGACGAGATGGAGTATCCGGGTCAGATAAAAGTTACCATCATCCGAGAAATACGGTTTACGGAATTCGCTAAGTAATAATGAAAATTCTCTTTATAGGCGACATCTTCGGCAACGTCGGGCGGCGCGTTCTCGCGGAACGCCTGCCCGTTCTCACCCGCGAACACGCCATAGACATATGCGTCGGCAACGGCGAGAACGTCTCCGGCGGACGCGGGATGACCAAGAACCTCTTCCGCAAACTGCGTAAGTACGGGCTCGACGTTATCACCGGCGGCAACCACTCTTTCTCCGTGGACGACAACGACTACTCCTTCATGGAAGAACCAATCTCGCTGCGTCCGCTCAACTTCCCCCCCGCAAACCTCGGGCACGGCTCGACGCTCTTCACGCTGGAAGACGGGCGAACCATCGGCGTGGTCAACCTTATGGGACGCACGTTCATGCACGAATCGTTAGACTGCCCGTTCCGCTTAGGCCTTGCGGCGATTAACGAGTTACGCGAACAAACGCCGATAATACTTGTGGACTTCCACGCCGAAGCGTCAAGCGAAAAGGCGGCGCTCGCCCACTACGTAGACGGCTTGGCCAGCGCCGTAATCGGCACGCACACCCACGTCCAAACGGCGGACGAACGGATACTGCCCAAAGGAACGGCGTTCATCACCGACGCCGGAATGACCGGGCCGGAGAGGTCGATTATCGGGATGAAGCCCGAAGGGGTAATCAAGAAATATCTATTGCAGACATACGTGCGATATGAGCCGAGCGAGGACGGGGCGATGATCAACGGGGTCATTATAGAGGTTGACGACGAAAGCGGGAAAGCGCTGTCAATAACGAGGCTGTTCGAGCGGGTGACGCTTATCCAAAATTGACCGACATCCCTAGAGCCGTCTATATCTCAGCCTTTTCGCCGTTCTATTTATATGATTGCAACGGTCATTTTGACATTTTTTAATTATTATTATTCGCAAAACAGGAACTTTTTATAGATCTCATTTTTCTATTGACTTTGTAAAAAAGTTTTACTATATTATAGGAAACGATTATCGCTTTCAACTTATAGGATAACAATATGACGCCGGACGAACAAAGAACCTTTCTGTCGAAAGAACACGCCGAGGCTACCCGCTATATGGATAACGCCAAGGAGACATTGCAGAAATCCGAAAAGCAAGACGATGGGCACTACAAGGATGAAAAGTACGTCAAATCCGCCTGCGAAATCGCGTATTTGGGGGTTTTACGCGCTCTTGACGCATGGCTCTTCATGAAAGGGGTAGAATTTTCGAGCAAAAAGAAGCAAAAATCAATAGAGTTTTACAAATATACTATTGCCCGAATAGATAAAAAAATGCTATCACTACTAAAATCCGCGTACGGTGCGTTGCATTTGGCCGGTTATTATCACGGAGCCACAGGAATAGGTATTATTAAAGGCGGGTTCGACAACGCCTACGAAATTATCGAAAAGATCAAGCCCGACAACCCCGTCGAAGTCGCCGAGAGTAGGGGCGATAGGGCTAAGAGAATTTGGGGGAGGATGATGATATCTTTGGCTGTCATGCTTATGAGGAAACCTTACTGATGATCGCGGCGCTGACATACTCTATCGGGATAACGCAACGCGGGGAACGCGATAATAACGCCGTCCCTGCTTTCGAGCGCTTTGAAGGCTTAAACGCACCCAAAATCCCTAAATTACCCCTCGACCCCCCCAGCAAATTACGGGAATGTGGTAGTTAATTCCGCAAAATCCGTCTGACGCTCTGTTTTCCCCGAAAATCCCCCCGAAATCCGTCCGACGACGGGTGCGGAGTCAAGTAAATAATTCCCGGTCGGTGGGGGTGGGGGGTGGGGGTGGGAGATATTTAGAACTCGTAATGTGACCACAAGCTTATGATTTTCACTGTTTTTTTATCATCAAAGACCTGATATATCAACCGATGTTTGGCATTTATTTTTCTGGAGAGTTTACCCGAAAGTTCTCCGAGCAGTTTCTCGTATGGCGGCGGATTTTTGTATGGATTTTCTGAGATTAGGTCTACAAGCGCTTTCGCTTTTTTGTCGAGTTTAGCGTCTTTTAGTTTTTGAATATCCCGCGCCGCTTTTTTGCTATACTTTAATTGGAACATTACCATTCAACCTCACTGGAGTCAAGGCACTCTTCCAGCGGCTCATCTATGGCCGATTTCAATTCGGCGTAGAATCGAGGGTCGGCGGACAGTGCGAGGGTGGCGACTAAACCGTTGTAGAGTTCCTCGCTCAAGACGACGGCGTTGCCGTGCTTGGTCGTAACAGTGACGCTATCCTTGTGTTGAATTACGTGGTCAAAGTAGTCCGAGCATTTCTGCTTAAAAACCGCAACACTTGTAGCAGTCATAAAAAGCCTCCTTTTGCAATAGAATACTGTCGTTCTTGCCGTTTTCATCCATATATCTTCAACAATTCCTTCCCGTAAATATACATCATGGGACGCGGTCATCGGGCGAAGAATTTTCACCGACCGCTCCCCGACCGTCCCCCGTTTCACTTCAATCCCCTGTCCCCGCGCTTCCACAAGAACGCCTCGCAGCACAAGACCAAGCCCAATAGCGCCCATAGACGGTACGACCACACGTTGTTGGAAAGGTTGCCCATGCGCTCCGAGAACTCCGACGCTTCAAAGTAATATATGCCGCCGGACGCTCCCAAATCGGGCCGTCTGAAAATCATCTCGCCCTCAAGCGGGTTCGGGGAGACCGCGAGGTTCGTCGATTCGCCAGTTGACGATACGAGAGAGTAGACGCCCGGTCTGTCTATCTTCACATTGGGCTGGCTCGACCACGTGGCTACGAGTTTGCCGTCCGCGCCGTACAGCGTTCCGGAGCGCCCGCCGCCGAAGAACGGGTTGCGCGCCGCGTAACCGGCGTACCAATGTTCCTCCGCCTGTCCGCGCCCCGTCAGAGCGCGGCGGGCAAGACGGTCTAAGAACGGGACGAAGAATCCCGTCTCGCAGAGATTGTTGGATTGCGTTACGCCTATCGGGGTGGATATTATCAATAATTCGGAGCCGTTGCGGGAAACCGCCGACGCCAACGCCGACGAACCGCCGCCCAACCTCACAAGCGCGCTGCCGGCGAGCGGCGCAACGTAACTGTAGACACGAGCGTTTTTACTTGACATGGCGGGAAAACCGCGCCACATCGCCGAGTTCGTGTCCGTCAGCACCGGATTCACGCCGCTCTCCGCCTTATTCACCCTCTGCGCCGTCGGAAGTATCCCGGCGCTGCGAAGGAACGACCTACCGAAATCGTCCTCGCGCTCCGGGTCTAAGGCGACGATAATTCCCTTGTCGCCCACGCCGCCGGTTATGAACGATTCCAATACCCTTGAACGCCCGTTAAACCCGTTTATTATCACCAAATCGGCGTCATTGATATCCTCGTAGGAGAGATCGTTCCCCGCTTCTTTTTGCACGATAGAGTTCCAAAACGACGGACCCGACGCCTTCAGCGCCGCGCCGATCACCCTGTTGCGCCGCGAGTCGCCCACTATCAGTACCCCCCTGCGCCGATCCGCCGACAGCGTGAAATAATCCCTGTTGTCAAACGGCAGCGGGTCGTTTACGTGGAGTTCCACCCTCCCCCATGCCCCGTCCTTAACCGGCGGCAAATCAAAAACTACGGTAACGGAGTCGCCCGCCTTGCAGGAGACGCTCCTCTGCCCCACCCGCAAGTCGCCCACCGTCAATTCAACGTATGTAGTGTCCAACGCCGCGCCTGCCGCGTAAACGACAGCCGAGAGGCCGCCGCCGATAAGCGTCCCCGCCCGCACCCTCACCGAATAGTTGCGCGGATCGGCCGGAGCGAATGAGACGCAAATGACCCTCCTGTTATCGCCTGTCAATTTATAAGAAACGGTATCGAAAGCGTCAACCGTACTTCTCTGAAAATCGCTAAGCGCCACGAATACAGCATGACGCTCGGAACGCCCTACATGCGCCAAGAAGGCGTCGGCGACTTCGCCAAAATTGATCGGGCCGAAACGTCCTGAAAACACCAGCCCGTCGTCCTTGCCGGCGTCCGCGTCAACATGTGATTTTTTATCCGCCAATGGAACAAAACGCCCGCTCCCGTGGTCGAAACAGTAACGCTCCGCGGACGGCGGCAGCGCGGCGATCAGCGAATCGACGATAGCCTCCGCCCGATTCCACGCCGACGCCCCGCCGTCGGCGTACTCCATGCTGACCGATGGGTCGATCCACGTGTAAACGACGGTCCCCGGGTCGTTGAGAGCGACGAGCGGGCTATTCTTGTCGTGCAGCCCCGCGAACACAAGCGCCAGCGCCGCGACCAAAAGCAACCGCGCCAAGAGAAGCAGTATGTCGATCAACTTCTTCATCCGCGACTTGCTGACGGCTGAGGCCGGGAAGAAGCGCAGCGTGGAGAGATCCATACGCTTAACGACCCTGCGCCTGAAGAAGTGCAGGAAGAGTATCACCGACAGAAACCCAAGCGCCCAAAGGTAGGCGGGCTGAAAGAAAGATAGCACGCTCAAAAAAGCCGCCTCCTCTTGTCTATGACGCGCATCAGCGATTTGTGGAACGGCTCGTCTACGGACACTTCCTCAAAATCAACCTTCAACTCGCGGCAGATAGTACTGAGCGCCGAGCGGTGCTCCGCCATGCCGCTGTTGAAGTACTCCGACGCCGTCCGCGAGTCTATGGTTATCTCCCGCCCCGTCTCCAAGTCTTTAAGCCGGTAGTCCGACCTGCCGTCGAAATTCAACTCCATAGGGTCGGCGACCGCTATCGCCAAGATGTCCTGACGCTTAAACCGCAGATGCCTAAGCCCCATCGCGATGGATTCGGGGTCGTCCAAGAAGTCGGAGATGACGACGCAAAGCCCGCGCTTCCCAAGCATAGCCGCCGCGGAGTTGATCACCGCGCCGCACTGCGTCTTATGCTCGGCGGCGGCCCCCTCCAAGTACGATATGATGTTTTTGAGCTGCAAATTGGTGGACTTGGGCGGCATGTAAAAGCGTATCTCCTCGTCAAAAGCGACCAGCCCCGCCGCGTCCTTCTGGCGGACGAGTATCCAAGCGATGGACGCGGCAAGCGTCCGTGCGTAGTCGAACTTAGTGACCGCCCCGCTGCCGAATCCCATAGAGGCGCTCTTGTCGAGCAGTATATGGGCGGAAAGGTTGGTCTCGTCCTCGTAAAGGCGGACGAAAGCCTTGTCGGATTTGGCGTACTTGCGCCAATCGACCTTGCGGGCGGGTTCGCCGACAAGATACGGGCGATACTCCAGGAACTCGGAGGAGAAGCCGTGAAACGGGCTTTTGTGAAGCCCGGCGATGGTCCCCTCGACGATCATCTTGGCCCGAAGCGTCAGGTTGCGGATCGGGGCCACGTGTTCGGGGCTGAGGGCGGAGAACTTGTTCATGGTATGTTTCGATTTCTGCTTGTACTGATGTACGCTATCGAGATAACCGGCAATGTATAGTGAAAATAATAGATGTCGTTCCGGATAAGCGCATTTTTTGTTTCGGCTTCAATACTCGAACCGCAAAAAAAATCAATTTAATCCTTGCGCCGTCCGAAACCCATAAATTATATTTATGGACGTAAGCGTGGAGTTCCGCGCCGAAGTGGCGAAATTGGTAGACGCACTGGACTCAAAATCCAGCGGTGGCAACACCGTCCCGGTTCGACTCCGGGCTTCGGCATTTTTTTATTTTTTTTTGTTGCTTTTAGCCGCCGCGTATATTATATTGTATAACATTCGTGCGGTTACGGCGTCGCCCGTTAGTACGAAATTTTGCGTTTTTGGGCGTTTAGCTCAGTTGGTTAGAGTACTACCTTGACATGGTAGGGGTCACTAGTTCGAGCCTAGTAACGCCCATTATCTTACATGCCGCCTCGGTTCACCTCTTACCCTGCGGCAGCGGTATCGGTTCTAACCGGTCCGTTTTTACACGAAACAGAGGGCAGTGCGGTTTTATGTGCGGTGTCTTATTTTGTTGGTATATCTTGAGTTAGGACTATTGTATTGATACCGTTCCGTATCAATGCAAGTAACGGGGTTTTATACTATGAACGTCATTCTACCGGACGGCAAAAGCCTTGCCGTACCCGACGGCGCGACCGCTATTGACGCGGCGGAGGCTATCAGCCCGCGCCTCGCCAAGGCCGCTTTGGCCTGCAAGGTCAACGGGGCTGTCCGCGACCTGTCTTCGGCGCTCAGCGACGGCGACAGCATATCCATACTGACGTTTGACGATCCTGACGGCAAGAGCGTCTTTTGGCACTCTTCCTCGCACATCCTCGCCCAAGCGGTTCAGGAACTCTTCCCCACCGCTAAAATCGCTATCGGCCCAGCCATTGAGGGCGGGTTTTATTATGACTTTGACACGGAGAAGCCCTTTACGCCGGAGGATGTCGCGGCCATAGAGAAGAAGTTCAAGGAGATCGCGGAGGCCAAAACGCCTTTCAAGCGTATCGAATGCAGCCTTGACGAGGCCAAAAAGCTCTTTGGGGACAAGGGCGAGAGGTATAAATTGGAATTGATCGAGGCTATCGAGGGCGCGCCGAGCCTCTACAGTCAGGGCAATTGGGTTGACCTCTGCCGCGGGCCGCACGTTCCGCATACGGGGTTCATCAAGGCGTTCAAACTGTTGAGCATCGCCGGGGCTTACTGGCGCGGTAGCGAGAAGAACCCGATGTTGCAACGGATCTACGGCGTGTCCTTCCCAAAACAGTCTATGCTGGACGAGCATTTGACGCTGCTTGAAGAGGCGCAGAAGCGCGATCACCGCAAGCTGGGTAAGGAGTTGGAACTATTTTCGTTCCATCAAGAGGGGGTCGGGTTCCCGTTTTGGCATCCTAAGGGGATGGTTCTGTACAACATCGTGCTTGATTTTTGCCGTCGCGAACATATACGGGCGGGATATCAGGAGATCAAGACGCCGATCATCCTTAATGAGGAGCTTTGGCATAAAAGTGGTCATTGGGACAAGTACAAGGAGAACATGTACTTCACGCAGATAGACGAGGCGACCTGCGCGGTTAAGCCTATGAACTGCCCGGGGGGGCTTTTGGTCTTCGGGACGGTGCCGCACTCTTACCGCGAGTTGCCACTCAGGTTTTGCGAGTTCGGCCTTGTCCACCGCCACGAGAAGTCTAGCGCTCTGCACGGGCTTTTCAGGGTACGCCAGTTCACTCAGGACGACGCGCATATCTTCTGTCTGCCGGAGCAGATAGAGGATGAGATTACTAAGGTGATCGGCTTTATCACCTTTATTTACAAGACCTTCGGCTTTGAGGATTACAAGATAGAGTTGTCCACCCGTCCGGAGAAGTACATCGGGTCTTTAGAGATTTGGGAGAAGGCGGAGACGGCGTTAAAGAACGTTCTGGAGCATCAGAAAATAGACTATCAGTTGAATCCGGGCGACGGCGCGTTCTACGGGCCTAAGATCGATTTCCACATAAAGGACGTTTTGAAGCGCAGTTGGCAGTGCGGGACGATACAACTGGATTTCAGCATGCCGGAGCGGTTGGACATAGAGTACACGGCGGCGGACGGGGAAAAGAAGCGTCCGGTGATGATCCACAGAGCGCTTTTGGGATCTATGGAGCGGTTCATCGGCATACTGTTGGAGAATTACGGCGGGGCGCTGCCGGTGTGGCTCGCTCCGGTTCAGTGCCGGGTTCTGCCGATTTCGGAGAATTTCGCGGAGTATGCGAGGGAGGTCTACAATAAGCTGTTAGAGTCCGGGATCAGGGCGGAGATAGACGAGCGTAACGAGAAGGTCGGGTACAAGATACGCGAGGCGGAGACCAAGAAGATGCCGTTTATGCTTGTGGTCGGCGAAAAAGAGCGCGCGGCGGGGACGGTGGCGGTTCGTCAGCATACCAAGGGGGATGTAGGGGTGAAGGAGTTGCGGGAGTTCATAGACGGGGTGCTGAAATTGGCTGTGCCGGGGGTCAATACGGTCAGTTTAGAATAATCCGTACTTTTGTACATAAAAAATAAAAAAACATAACTGAGGAGGCAAGTATCAACAAATTCCGCACACCGCCCAGGAAGGACGACGGTACGCGCATCAATAATGAAATTCGCGTTCCGCGCGTTAGAGTGGTGGCTCCGGACGGCGAGCCGCTGGGCATTTTGCCCATTGCCGACGCTGTCGCCCGCGCCGCCGGTTACGCCTTGGATTTGGTGGAGGTCGCGCCGAGCGCCGATCCGCCTGTGTGCAGGATCATGGACTACGGCAAGTTCAAGTACGAGAAGTCCAAAAAGGCGAAGGAGGCCAAGAAGAAGCAGCACGTCATGCACTTGAAGGAGATCAAGTTCCATCCCAAGACGGACGCTCACGACTTCGACTTCAAGCTTGACCACGCCCGCAAGTTCCTCCTGAAGGGCGACCGGGTGAAGGCTACGATAGTCTTCCGCGGGCGCGAGATAACGCACTTGGACTTCGGCAAGCAGATGCTCGACAGGGTGGACGCGGTATTGGCGGATTTGGCGCAGATAGAGATGAACGCCAAGATGGAGGGCCGGAACATGATCTCCATCTACGTGCCGGACAGGATGAAGGTCAAGGAGTACATGAGGAAGCACGGGTTGGAGGAGAAGAAGAAGACGGAGCCGGAGGAAGCGGAGGTGTCGCCTGAGGTGTTGGAGAGGTTGCATGATACGGGGGGGAATGAGGAAGGTGCGGAGGGGTAATACGTTGTCTGAACTAGGATTAGTAGGATTAGGCTTCGGCTTAGCTCAGCCACCGGAAACGCTCATTGAGCAGACGTTAGAGGTGCAAAAGAATTTGATTTTAATGATTCACTAATTAATACAGCAGAAAAGGAGTGTAAGATGCCAAAGATGAAGAGCAGGTCGGCAGCGCGTAAACGGTTCAGCCTTACGGCAGACGGGCACGTTAAGCGGAAGAAGGCGTTCAAGAGCCATATCCTCAATAAGAAGGATAGGAAGCGCAAGCGTAATCTGCGGAAGTCCACGCTGGTTTACGAGGGGGTCGAGAAAAAGGTAGCGTTGATGATTCAGCTGTAACCGCCGTATCGGGTCGATACGGTAAGGCGTTGTATTTACAGTAGTTAAAACAAAACTATCATAAAAGAAGGAGCATACCATGCCAAGGGCAAAAACAAGGGTTGCGTCTCGCGCGCGCCGCAAAGCTATAATAAGTCAGACCTCGGGCTATTTTGCCAAGCGCAAAAATTGCATCACGCAGGCCAAAGACGCCATGTACCGCGCCGGCGTGTACGCCTACCGGGACCGCAAACAGAACAAGCGGAATTTCCGCTCGCTGTGGATAATCCGCATCAACGCGGCGGCCCGTCTCAACGGAACCACCTACGGGAAGCTCATCTCCGGTCTGAAGACCAAGGGGATAGAACTCGACCGCAAGTCGTTGGCGCATTTGGCGTTACACGAACCTGACGCCTTTGCGAAGCTCGTCGTGGAAATTTCCGGATAATTTGATTTTAAGGATTTTTATGGAATACAACACAAAAGAGTCCTTAGACACGTTGCGCGGCGAGGCGCTTGCTGAATTCGGCGCCATCGCCTCCGATGCCGACGCCGAAAACTTCCGGCTCAAATTCCTCGGCAAAAAAGGCGTCCTACGCGACCTGGTCAAAACGCTCGGCTCGATGTCCGAGGAGGACCGCAAAACTTTCGGCGCCGCGGCCAACGCTCTGCGCCGCGAAATCGAGGAGCGCTTCGCCGAGGCGCCTTGGCAGAACAAGGCCGAGGCGGCGGACCCCGGATTCGACCCTACCCTGCCCGGATACCCGTTCCAAACCGGCAGCCTGCACCCTCTGGCAAAGATAAGGGGCGAGATAGTTGAAATCCTCGTAAATATGGGTTTCTCAGTAGCTTACGGGCCCGATGTTGAGAGCGATTACTACAACTTTCAGGCTCTGAACATGCCCCCGCTACACCCCGCCCGCGACATGCAGGACACTTTCTACATAAGCGAAACGTCGGTGCTGCGTACGCACACGTCGCCCGTGCAGATTCGCGTCATGGAGGCGCAGAAGCCGCCGATACGGATCATAGCGCCCGGCCGCGTCTACCGAAACGAGGCGATCAGCGCCCGCAGTTACTGCATGTTCCACCAAGTAGAGGGACTCTACGTGGACGAAAACGTGAGCTTCGCCGATCTCAAAGGGACGCTGCTCGCTTTCGCGCGGCGCTTCTTCGACAAAAACACAAAGATAAAGATCCGCCCCAGCTTCTTCCCTTTCACGGAACCCAGCGTCGAGGTGGACGTCGAGTGCTTCTTGTGCAAGGGCAAAGGCTGCAACATCTGCAAGCACAGCGGATGGCTGGAGATACTGGGCGCCGGCATGGTCCACCCCAACGTATTCAAGGCCTGCAAGATCGATCCGGAACAGTACACGGGTTTCGCCTTCGGGATGGGCATAGAGAGGATCGCGCTACTCAAATACGGGATTGACGATATTCGGTTGCTTTACGAGAACGACGTGCGGTTTTTGAGACAGTTTTGACGAATCAGCGTAAGTCTATGCGAATTCAGTAATTAGTACGGTTATCAATACAGATATGATTTTATTGAGTAACCGTTGTAATTCGTGTAAAATCAATGATTTACGTGTCGTCATTATCAATAAGGATGATCTTTGGTCTGATAATCGGTGTAACTTTCTATAAATTCAATGTGTTACGTATCATTATCATCAATATAGGTGATGTTTTGTAGGATAATTCTTGTAATTACGTGTAAATTCAATGAGTTATGTATCGCATACGAATGTTTTGATTTTGACGTACCGCGACGCGAAGCGGCGCATGTTTATCCGACGGGGCGTTGCGGGGCGGGACAACAACGCCCCACTGGGGCGTGTCCTCCCGCAGGGTGGGTAGCGGAAAACAAAATGGCGAAGCCATTTTGGTTGGAGCGAGGGAGGGCGTAGCCCTCCCCTTAAATGAATTTGATTTTTGTTATTTGACTTTTCGGATAATTAGCGTAACTCTATAAAAATCAATAATATAGGCGCCCTTATTATGAAAATCGTCTACAGCTGGCTGAAAGACTTTGTCGACATATCCGCCCCCGTAACCCAAGTCGCCGACGCGTTGGCGAGCGCCGGTATCGAGGTGGCTTCCGTGACCGAGACCTCCGTGCCGCAGGGCGTCAAGGTGGCCCGCGTCGTCTCCCGCGCCCCCCACCCCAACGCCGACAAACTGTCGCTCTGTCGGGTCGACTCCGGCGAGGGCGAGCCGCTCCAGATAGTCTGCGGAGCGCCGAACGTCGCCGAGGGCATGACCGTGGCATTGGCCACCATTGGCACCGTGCTCCCCGGAGACTTCAAAATCGGCAAATCCAAGATACGCGGGCAGGAGTCTTTCGGAATGCTCTGTTCCGGCAAAGAACTCGGCCTCTCTGACGACCACTCCGGTATCATGGCGCTGCCGGACGACTACACAATTGGGAAGCCGCTTGCCGAGTACATCCCTTACGACGCGGTGATCGAGATAGAGATCACCCCGAACCGCGGCGACTGCCTGAGCGTCGTCGGCGTGGCGCGCGAGGTGAGCGCCCGTTTCGGCCTGCCCTTCAGAAAACCAGTCAGGCGGCTTAAAGCTCAGGGCCGCGACCCGGTATCTGAGGCGATATCGGTGGAAGTGAAAGATCAGGCGCGCTGCCCGCGTTACATGGGGCGGTTGCTGCGGAATGTGGCCATAGGGCCGTCGCCGGATTGGATGAAGAGGCGTCTGGCGCTCGCCGGGCTGCGCCCGATCAACAACGTGGTCGATATCACCAATTACATACTGATCAAATACGGCCAGCCGATGCACGCTTTCGACTACGACGCCATTGAGGATAAGAGGATCGTTGTGCAGACCGCCGGCGCAATGGGCGTCTCCTCGTTCACCACCTTAGACGGCGCGGAGCGTAAGCTCGTCGGCGACGATCTCCTGATCTGCGACGGGAAGCGCCCCGTCGCCCTCGCCGGAGTGATGGGCGGCGCGGGGTCGGAGATCAAAGAGAATACTAAAAACGTCTTCTTGGAGTGCGCCTTCTTTGAGCCGGGCGGGATCCGCAAAACATCCAAGCGCCTCGGGCTCTCCACCGACTCCTCCTACCGCTTCGAACGCGGCGTAGATCCGGCGCAGGGTTTGGCGGACGCGTTGGAAAGGGCGGCTGAACTCATGCTGGAGCTCGCCGGCGGGAGCGCGGCCGACGGGGTAATCGACACCAACCCGAACCCGTTCCCCGACAAGGTGATAACCGTGCGCCCGTCGCGAGCCAAGAGGATATTGGGCATCGAGTTCCCGGCGGACAACATGGTCTTCTCGCTAAACACGCTGGGGATCAAAAGCGTAAAAAACAACGAAGATCTGGTCACCTGCACCGTGCCTCACTACCGCCACGACGTCACCGAGGAGATCGACCTGATAGAGGAGGTCGGCCGCCAGTACGGGTACGACAACATTCCCGCCGCCGAAAGCGCCGCAGTGAGCTTGGTCAGGCAGCCGTCGACGGCTGAGGCGAACCGCGATACCGCGCGCTTCGCGCTTTGCTACTTCGGGCTGAACGAGATCATGACCAACAGCATGGTGTCGGAGTCAAAACGGAAGCTTTTAACGCCGTCCGCGGAGCCGGTAAAGATTCTCAACCCGCTGAATCCAGATATGGCCGAGATGCGCACGTCCATGGCGCTCTCCCTTTTAGATACGGCGGCATATAACCTGAACAGGAAGAACGGCAACAACAGGCTGTTCGAGATCGGCAAGGTATTCGAGCCCGACGAAAAATCGGGTTTGGCGGTCGAGAGGGATATTTTGGCGATAGCGATAGAAGGCGACTACGTCCCGCAGTCGTGGAGCAATCAGAAATTAGAGAACAGCTTCTTCGTTCTTAAGGGCATAATTGAGGCTTTCGCCGCGCATTGCGGTCTGGGAGCGGCGAAATTCGAACGCCTTGTAACGACCTGCCCGCTTTACGGGCCGGAGTCCGCCGGAATAACGTTCAAGAACGGCGTCAGCGGGACGATGGGGCGCGTTTCGGATAAGATCCGCAAAGCGTTCGGCATAAAGACCCCGGTCTTCTACGCCGGCTTCGACGTGACGGAGTGGCTGTCGGCGCCGAAACCGCTGCCCAAATACAACCCTCTGCCGAAGTTCCCGCCGCTGGAGAGAGATTTCAGTTTCGTGATGCCGGAAGCGCTGTCAAGCGACACGGTCAAAAACGAAATCAAATCAGTATCGCCATTGATAAAGACCGTCCGCCCCTTCGACCTCTACCGCGGAGAAAAACTGAACGCCGGGACGAAGAGCATGACCTTCTCGGTAGAGTTCAGATCGCCGGAAAAGACGCTGACGGACGAGGACGTGGCGGAGGCTTGCTCGAAGATCGTGTCGGTTATGGAAAAGAAGCACGGGGCGGAACTGAGGAAGTAGGTAGAATCATCTGTACACAAAAGAACTTGCAAAAAATTATTAAAATAAAATTTGATTATGTTTGTTACATATGGCTATATTTATTATGACAACCACAAAATCTATTGATTATAGAGGGAAGACGTGTTATGAGATGGCTTAGAAGATTGATGGGCGACAAAACTGACAATTCGGTAACAACAACTGAAGAGGAAATACTAAATTTAAAAGCAGCTATTAAACGATTAGAAGAAAAGTACCTGCCTATCAATTTAGTTAAAAAACGCGATCAAAATATAGACAAATTTTATCGACCAAAAGAAACATACCTTACAAAAAGCGAACTATTGTTGTTTGAGAAATTATCAACAATAATAGTAAGTAAAGAATTTATTAATGTGTTTAATGAAGTAAAATATTTTATTTTCACAAAAGTCAAGTTAATTGATATCGTGCAACAAACACAACTTAGTTGGACTAAGTTCAAGGAACTAAATAAAAATGAAACGGTTGTTGATAGTATCATAAAAGAATATCCGGATTTTAATGACTCGGATTATGTAAAACTAGCATTTTATCCGATACTTAATTGTCACATCGATTTTTTGATATGCAAAAGTGTTGATGTCAATGTTGTTCCTATTTTAGGAATAGAACTTAATGGAAATGACCACGATAGCAATAAACCAAAAATGAATGACATATTCAAAGAGCATGTTTTGGATTTATTTAGAGTGAAAAAAACAAAAGGATTGATGATTATTCGAAATGAAGAGTTGACACAAGACGGTTACGACGATAAACTGAAAAGTAAACTGATTAAAACATTAAAGGAACTGTCTTAATATTCCAATAACAATGCTAGGTGGTTAAACTTAGACTTTTATAACAAAAATTGTATAATTAATACTACTTCGCAATGACTATCAATACAATTACCAGCGCATTGCCGCATCCGCCTGAAATGGTTTATGCCTGAATTTCCGTTTCATTAGACGTTATCTCCGTCCGTAAATTTACGAATGGCTTTGGTGTCCTCAAACTCCTCGACCCATTCGGCGAGTTTTTGCTGTAATAGGGCCTTGTCCCGGTAGGTAAAGGCTGTACGCCGACGCGTAGATATTGCTGTCTTTCGGTAAGGTCAATTCGACGATACTGTCGTTCTTTTCCTTGCATAGCAAAATGCCAACAGTCGGCTTCTCGGCGTCGGTTTTGGCGTAACGGTCAAAGTAGTTGACGTACATCTGCATTTGGCCCAAGTCTTGATGTTTACCTTTAGGTCGATTAGGACATAGTATTGGAGTAGGCGGTTATAAAACACAAGGTCAACATAGAACGATTTTTCGTCAAACGAGAACCGTTTTTGCCTAGCCTCAAATAGGAAGCCTTTTCCTAATTCGAGAAGGAATTTCTGTAAATTGTCTATCAACGCTTGTTCAAGTTCGGTTTCGCTGTACTCTGTCCGTTCCTCAAGTCCGGTAAACTCCAATACATACGGAGTTTTGAATATATCGCGAGAATTTTCGATGACCTGTCCCTCGTTTGCCAACGCCATGACCCTATCCTTGTCCCTAGAAAGCCTTAACCGCTCGTAGAGCGAACTACCAACCTGACGTTGTAACTGTTTGACCGACCATTGCTGACTCATAGCCTCGATTTCGTAAAAACTGCGAGCGGCTTCATTTTCAATTCGCATCAAAACTTGGTAATGCGACCACCCCAATTTGAATTTAGTAGACAACGCCTGCTCTTTTCGTGCGTTATCACTTAAAAAACCTATCCGTGAATCATTTTCTTCACTTTTTTCAGAAAGGGCAGACGGCATCTGCCCTATTGATGGCGCGTAAACTTGGTAAAATTTTCTTATACTTTTCAAATTTACTACCGAAAAACCACGACCGTACCGCTCGGTGAGGTATTCGGACAACCCCCTTATCAACTTTCGCACCATAATGCGCCCTTTTTTGTCCATGCTGTTCACGCTCAACAATCATTCGCCCGATTTCGTAATATGCCGTAACGATTGCACTGTCCAACTGCCGTTTGGCGTATTGGCGCGCAACCGCCAGTAAATCTGCAATTTGCTTGTAAAAATCAGACTCATCGCCATTCGGTATTATGGTGAGTTTATTGTTACACATCATATTATCCTTACGTTTAGTTACGTCAAAAATAAGGTCACAAAAACTTACCTACGAATCGTTTTTTCAAAAAGGGCAGACAGCATCTGCCCTTTTTGCACCAAAACGTTATTCTTGAATTCAGCAAGCAATGTTTGCTGAATTTGATCTTTATCACCGTCACCCAATTCGTCAGACAATTTCTGCCGAATCTACGTTGATTTGCAACCACCCAACGCTACCCTACCCCGTCCTAACCGCCGACACTATGACCAGCGCCTGAATCCCCTCCCCTCGCCCGAAGGCGGTGAGGCCCTCGCCGGTGGTGGCGGTCAGGCCGATGTCGCTTTCATTTAGCGACAGCAATGACGCTATGGATCTCTTTATCGCCGGGATGCGGTCGGCAAGGTGCGGTCTTTTGGCCTCTATTGATATCGACACATGCGTTAGCGTCCATCCGCCGGCCGATAAGGTCTCCATGGCTTTTTCTAAGTATACGCGGCTGTCCGTCTGTCCGTTACGGCACAGATCATCGCTTATCTTCCCCAAAATATTTTGCCCGGATACACCCGAAATCGCGTTTGTCACGGCGTGAAGGATAACGTCGGCGTCGCTGTTGCCTTCCAAACCTACGCAGTTCGGGATTGTTACGCCGCCTAGAATCAGCGGCTTCGGCGAACCGTCGGGTTCGAAGCGGTGCGAGTCTTGGCCTATGGCCGATACTGACACGCAACCGTTACTACTGGCACCCATGAACGACCCCCTTTATCGCGGGGTAATCGGGAAGGAACTCCATTATGTAATACAGCCTCTCCAGCGCCGTCGGTATGAATTCGCGGTAGCGCGGTTTGTCTTTGTGCAAAGACAGGTTGGCGTACGCTCCCAGCGCCTGCATTAACCGCTGTGCGGCGCAAATGTAAAAATCATTCTTTGCGGAGACGCTGTTCGTTTTGGTCATGTAATATTCCACTAAACGCTCCATCGTCTCTTTCCCCAGATTTACGTATGGGTCAAAGATCAGCGACGCGGCGTCGTAGTGCGCCGGCCCTAAGCGCGCGCCTTGATAGTCTACGAACTTGATATGTCCATCGGCAATAAGTATGTTCTCCGATTGAAAATCGCGGTGTATACAGACTGTCGGTTGAATTCCCGCCGCGTGTACGGCTATTTTGCGCCGCTCTTTCTCCCAATCCGCGGTAAGCAAGCGTTCCTCGCCGAAGAATTCCACCACGCAATGCCGCGAGAAGTAAGTAGTCTCCCAAAAGAACGTTTCAACGTCCATTGACCGCGGCACGATAAACGGGCAGTTGGCTACGTCTTGGCCGTGCCACACTATAAGGGCGTTGATTACCTTTTTGTAGGCCTCTTCGATTAAAGCGCTATTGGCGGCGTGGTCAACGCAGAACCGCTTAAGGGTGACGTCGCCCAAGTCCTCTTCAAGGATTAGGCCGTGCACCGGGTCGCTGGTGTGTATCTTGGGCAGGAACGGGACGGACGGCGAGAGGTGCGCCTCTATCCCCAGAAAGCGCGGCCAATCTTCGTCCGCGCTGTCCCACTCAACAAGGATGTAGGAGTGTTTTGCGTTCGACACCCTGAAAAAACGGCGCGTGGAGGCGGCCTGACCGGCCAGCTTGGCACTCCACTCCGCAATGTCAAAATTCGGTATTGACGCCTCTAAAAAGGTAAGCTGCGCCGGGGTCAATTCCGCGTTCTCCATCTCTTCCTCCAAGAAATTCGTTCCGGTCAATTCCGCTTCCGTCAATTCCATAAATCGATCCTCCCGCCGTTTACTTCGGCCTCTATTTTTTTCAGCGCCTCGTGCGTGCCGATGTCCATCCACCACGAAGCTTCTTTTTTCGGGGTGATGATGCCGGGGGCGTGCCCGGCTAAAGCCGCCCTTTTCCATATAGATACGATTGAAAAGTCGTCTTTATTGACGAAGTCCAAAAATTCCCGCCGGTAAAACGCGACCCCGGTAAATTCAGCTTCCAAAATGCCGCCAACAGACGGGCGAACACAATTCGCCCCTACAGAATCAATAGGCGTTGACGGCTTTATTGACGACGCCAACGCTTCCCTATCGCCGGCGACACCCAGATAATCACCTGTAGCGCTGTCATACAAAATAGTCCCTAAACTATCGGCAGGGATTGACACTTGGGAACAAATCCGCCCGCTCTCAACAAACCGCGACGCCAACTCCGCTATATCGAATTTGTGGAGAATGTCCACATTGGCGATAAGAAAAGCATCGTCCCCGCTTAAAAAATCCCGAGCGAAATCAAGCGCCCCGCCGGTTCCCCTTATCTTATCACTCTCATAAAACAACTCAAACGGTATTGATGATTCGCGTTGAAATCGCTCCATCAATTCATGTAAATAATGCGAATTGACGCCCAACGCCGAGAACGCTCCGGATCTATGCAACACCCGTAAATTGTGAGCCAAGAGCGGCTCGCCGCAGACGGGCACCAAGGCCTTCGGCAGCTTATCGGTGATGGGCCTCAGTCGTGTGCCGAAACCGGCGGCTAATATGAACCCGCGCATCGCCGCACCTACTCCTTGTAGTATGAGACCGTCTTAAAGAGTTCATGCCACGCCGCGTAGTCCCTCTCCCACGACGCCCTGATCTCCTCCGCGCTCTCACCCAAGGCCAACGCGCCGCGTAGCTCAGTGTCGCCGGCGAGGATGTCGAAGGGCATCTTTTCGCGCTCGTACTCGTAGGGCGGGTCCTTGTATTTGAACTGATCGCCGCACTGCTTTATCACCGCGCCTAAGATAGCCGCCGTGGTCTCCACCGGCCTATAAGTTTTGGGGTCGGTGACGTGTATCTGCACCCCGCCGCAGAACTCCCCTTTCCACTTTTGGAAGGTCGGGATGAAGCCGTGCTCACGGAAGAGGCAACCGGGTAATTTTTTCGCGTTCAACGCGGCGGCGAGCTCCGTGGCGTTGATAAAAGGCGCCCCGAAGAGTTCGAATGGGCGGGTCGTCCCGCGACCCTCCGAGAGGTTGGTCGCCTCGAGCAGCACCTGCCCCGGATAGACGATCGCGGTGTCGAGCGTTGGCATGTTCGGCGACGGCAGCACCCACGGCAATCCCGTGTCGCTCCAGAGCGAATCGCGCCGCCAACCGTCCATCCACACGACGTTGACGTCGGCGTTGTTTACGTATAACTTTTTGATGAGGAGCGCCATCTCCCCCATCGTCATACGGTGGCATAGCGGTATGGCCGCCCCGCCCACGAAAGAGAAGAACTTCTCGGAGAGCATAGGTCCGTCGACGCCTATCCTGCCTATGGGGTTCGGCCTGTCGAACACCCAGACCGGGATCCCGCTCTCGACGCAGGCCTCCATGCAGTGCTTGAGCGTCCACACGTAGGTATACGGGCGGGCGCCGACATCCTGCACGTCGAAGATCAGGGCATCAAGCCCGTCAAGCATGCCCGGCGTGGGCTTGCGGTGCTCCCCGTAGAGGCTGTAGACCGGAATTTTGAGGGCGGGATGGAGGCTGCCCTCCCACTCGACCATATTGTCCTGCGTCTGCCCGAAAAGCCCGTGCTGCGGGCCGAAGATCGCGGACAAAACCGGTTTGCGGGCGGTGTCTTTGGAGCCGTCCGCGAGTATATCAATCATGTGCCTGTAGGATGAGTCAACGGAAGCCGCGTGGCAGACAATGCCGACCCGCTTGCCGGCAAGGGGCTTGGGGGGATCGGCGGAGAACTTGTCCAATCCGAATTTTGTCATTTATTTTACACCTCTGTGAAGTTTGACTTTTTCCTATACAATTTTCCTCGCACATTCCGGTACGCGGATCAACCGACACATAGTTCCTGCATTCTTTATCACCCGACGTTCAATTCCGTTTGCGCGTCCACCACGTCCCTATTGACCAACTCCAGCGCGTTATGCATCTTGTCGCTTATCTCCGGATCCGTAATCCTATCCCTCAACGTCCTCAACAGTTGTATAGTCATACGCAGTATACGTATCAAGTCCCCCTCCGGTACGCCGAAACCGGCTAACTGTTTCAAGTCGCAACCGCTCGCCCACGCGAACACCGGCGCGGCCATTGAGAAGTCCATTTCCCTTATCGGGTTGGCAATGTTGTACTTTATCTCTTTCTGACGCAATTTGTGTATTGTCTTTTGGGCGTCGAACTTCAACGCGACGTTGGTGATCGGCGGGGCTTTGCGGCTGCGCGCCTCCTCGGTGATAAGCGCGGCAAGCAACACCGGCAGCTGCGCCGCGGAGACGTCCTCGAAATCACGGCAGTAGTAGAGCTCTGCGGTTTGTATTTCGTAACCGCTTACCGCCGCCGCCAGCTGGCCTTTGGGGGTCAGTTTAGTACCGTCCAAGAAACCGCTTGATTGGAGGAACTTTATTCTATTCCTTATCTGCGCCTCCTCTTTTTGATATATCTTCGACATGGAAAATACGCCTTTACGGAAATTGTGAAGGCTCTTGCGGAAAATATCAAAAGCGCCGTCGCCGAATTGGCTGTACAGTGAGAGAATTGTCGAGTACGAAGCGTAAAAACGGCTGTTTATGCGCTCGTTGGCGCCGTAGAGTATGCGCTCAAGTTGATCCGGGTCGGTCGCCTCCGGAATTACCTGCGAGTAAACGTAGCCCACCTCGTCCATCCCGCGCCGCCCGGCGCGGCCCGCCATTTGGTTGTATTCGCGGGTCATCAAATAGTTGAACTGCACGCCGTCGAACTTTTCAAGCTCGTCGAATATCACAGAGCTCGCCGGCATATTGACGCCGAGCGCGAATGTCTCCGTGCAAAATAACAGTTTTATCAATCCCATGGTAAATAACCGCTCAACAATCTCTTTAGCGGCGGGAAGTATTCCGGCGTGGTGGTAGGCGCAACCGGACTCCCAGAGCTGCCGCAAGAAGTTGAGGCGCTCGTAGTCGCCTATGCCGTATTGGCGCACCAATTCGTCCACAAGTTGCGATACGCGGACGCGTTCGGCGTCCGTCAGCAAGTCTAAGTGCATCATGTGCTGCTCTGCGTTGCGTTCGCAGGCCCGGCGGTTAAAGCAGAAGTAGAGTATGGGCAGGTGCCCCTCGCGTATCGCGAACTGCACTATCTTCCGCGACGACGGTTTGCGCCGCTGAAAGCGTTTGCGCACCTCGGGGCTGTTCTTGAATTTACGGCGAATACCTTTTATGGTGATGAAACCGAACTTGGGGTGATAGAAGGCGTGCTGCAGCGGGACCGGTCTATGCGTCTCTTCTATTACTCTGAACGTGGTATTCCGCACCGCACCCATCCAGGCAGCCAATTCTCCGATATTTGGGACGGTGGCGCTCAGGCACATGAAACGGATGCCCTGCGGGGCGAGGATAATGCTTTCCTCCCACACCGTGCCGCGTTCCGGGTCGTCCAAGTAGTGGATTTCGTCAAATATTACGTAGTAGATGTCGTCCAACCGACCGGAGTTTTCGAGAATTAGGTTGCGGAATATCTCTGTGGTCATTATCAGGAGTTGCGCGTCTTGATTGATTGTGACATCGCCGGTTTGTATGCCGACGGCGGCGTCGCCGAAGCGTTTTCGGAAGTCGCGGTACTTTTGGTTGGACAAGGCTTTGATGGGCGCGGTGTAGACGGCGCGCTTGCCCTGTTTCACAGACTCTTCGACGGCGTACTCGGCGATGAGCGTCTTGCCGCATCCCGTGGGGGCGGCGACGATCAAAGATTCTCCGTTGTCAATGGCCTCTACGGCTGCTACTTGAAACGGGTCAAGCTCTAAGTCTTGGTATTTCACTTATCGGGTCTCCTTCAAGCGCCCTCATTCAACTTAACTTAAACGCCCCCACTAATTTCGCCAAATCCGCCGCTTTGTCGCTCAATTCCGACGCCGCGCTTGCCGACTCTTCGGAGTTGGCGGCGTTTTGCTGAGTAACGCTGTTCATTTGGGCGAGAGCTTTGTTTACCTGCTCTATGCCTAATGCTTGTTCGTTGCACGCGCTCGCAATCTCGGCGATAAGTCCGCCGACCTTGCCGGCGTGCTCCACGCTTTGGCTTAAGGCTCTCTCCACGTCTTGCGTGATAGCCACGCCGTTCTCGGCGTGTTCGGCCGACACCTCAATAAGGTTGGCGGTATCTTTGGCCGCGTCGGCGCTGCGCTTCGCGAGGTTGCGCACCTCGTTCGCCACCACCGCGAAGCCTTTGCCGGCATCTCCGGCGCGGGCGGCTTCCACGGCGGCGTTCAGGGCCAATAGGTTGGTCTGGAATGCTATGCCGTCTATCGTCTTTATGATCATGGCGGTATTGTCGGACGACCGCTTGATTTGCCTTATCGCCTCAGCCATGCGATCCATGGCTGTAGAGACTTCGCTCAGGTCGTAAACCACTTGGTCGACCAATCTCTTCGCCTGATCGGAGCTGCCGGCGTTCTGCTTCGTCATTGAGGAGGTCTCCTCAAGGCTCGACGATATCTCCTCAAGAGAGCTCGCCTGTTCGTTTGACGTCTCGGCCAAACTCTGGGATCCGCCGGAAATCTGATTTGCCACATCCTTGAATCTGGCGGAGGCGTCGTTTATCTCACTCATAGCGGCGTTCAGGTTGCCGAGCATCTTCTTTATGGCGATATTCATGGAGTCAGAATCCGATCTTGGGGTAACGACGGCGGTCAGGTCGTTGTTTGCCAAGCGCTCCATGACAGCCACCTGCGCCTTGGAATTTTCCAGCATGTGTTCAATGGCGTAACTGAGTTTATCTTTGTCGCTTTTGGGCACTATTTGGTGCGATATGTCGCCGTGAGCAACGCCCTCTATGAGGCGTCCCTGCTCCCGGCTGGCCTCTATCATATCCTTGAAAGAGGCGGCGAGTTGCATGGTTTCGTCGCGCGAATTGTGATCGGCGGGGATGTTCATCTCGACTTCCACGTCGCCGAGCGCCACGCGTCCGGCGACGGCGGTTATCTCTTTGAGCGGCTTGGTAATGCGGTTTGCCACCGTAGTCGCGAAAAACGCCGCCGCTACGCACAGAACAAGGCCGATAAACAAAGCTGTGGTTATCATTTTGATACCGTCCGTCAAGACATAGTCGGTTTCTATCCTGCTGTACAGCATACCGACTATATTCCCCTCAACGTCGCGCAGAGGCGAGTACTCGGAGCGGCCCAATCTGCCGTCTATCTTGTCCCCGCTCATATAATTCTCCCCGCTCAAAACCTTTTTGCTCACCGTCTCCGGCGCTTTAGTCCCAACCGCGTGCAAGTTGTTTTTGTCTTTGATCGTGGAAGAGACCCGGGTGTCGCCCAAAAATATCACCACATCGGAAAGTGTTGACTCTTTCAAATCGTTGACGAACTTGTCCTGATCCAGCCTGTAACCGGTTGAAACCGCGCCGATTATCCGCCCCGCCGCGTCTTTTACGGGGGCGCCGGAGCATATCGCCATTTTGACGGACGTACCGGTCTCGATGGTCGTATATTGCTTTCCTATGAGCGCGTTTCTGACGCTTACATTATCAATCTGCTTGTCTCCGTACTTAGACGGATCTTGCGTATTAGCCACCACCGTTCCGGCGGCGTCGAGCACGGTCAAGAAGTCGACGCCGCTCTCGGCGGCCACAAGCGACGCCGCTTTGAGCAATTTGTCGCGCGACGCCTTGTCTTTCGCGCTTAGGTACGCGGAGAGCGCGGAAACGACGATTTCGTCATCGGCGGCAATCTTGGCCACAAGAGCGGCTTCATCGCGGCAACGGTCCACGGTTGACTGCGTCATGTGGTGGGTAGTCTTCAACTTGTCGTATAGGGAGCTGACTACGAGCTTCCACGCCAAGTCGATAGTGACCGCCGTACTGGTAAGAACGCAGACCACTGCTATGCAAACGCAAGGGGTAAGGACTTTTGAACGAATGCTTGACGCCATAAAAACAACTCCTTCTTATTGTGCAATACCTACCGATGCCGGTCTATCATATAAGCCGCCTATAGATCCATAGCGTCTCCCAACATGGCATCCACATATACCGCAGGATCAAAGTCTTGCAGGTCTTCTATCCCCTCGCCGACGCCTATCTTCCTTATCGGAATGTTGAACCGCCGCGTCAGCGCTATGGCAATGCCGCCTTTAGCCGTACCGTCGAGTTTCGTAATCACAAGGCCGGTAAGCCCGACCGTTTCGTGGAACGCCTCGGCCTGCTTCATGGCATTCTGGCCGTTTGTCGCGTCTACCACGAGCAGTATCTCGCTCGGAGCGTGAGGCGTATTGCGCTTTATGACTCTAAGTATCTTTTCCAGCTCGTTCATCAAGTTGGTCTTGACGTGGAGTCTGCCGGCGGTATCAAGTATCAGCACGTCCGTCCCGCGGTTCTTAGCGGCCTCCATTGCGTCGAAAGCCACGCTTGCCGCGTCGGCGCCTTCGTGTTGCGCCACAAAATCGCTCCCGGTACGCTGCGCCCATATTTTGAGCTGCTCTATGGCGCCCGCCCTGAAAGTGTCGGCGGCCCCGAGCATAACCCGCTTTCCGGACACGCTCAACTCTTGCGCGAGCTTACCTATAGTCGTGGTTTTACCCACACCGTTTACCCCTACCACGAGCACAACCCACGGCTTTGGAGGGAAATCGTCCATGGCTTTAGTGACCGTGAGATCCGCGACGAGCATCTCTTTGATGAGCGCGTAGGCTTCCGACCGCGCGCTTACGCCCCTGCGCTTTATCTCTTCGCGGTAGTCGTCAAAGATACGATCGACAAGGTCAACACCCACATCCGCGGCTATGAGCGCCTCCGAAAGCGTTTCGAAGAACTCGTCGTCTATGGCGTCGCCGCTCTTGACAATGGCGGCTATCTGCGTGCGGGTCTTGCTGAGCCCGTCTTTCAGTCGTTCTAAAAATCCCATCGTTCCCTTATTTTAAGATAGCCAAAAATTCCTGCGATTTGTCAAGCGAACTCTCGATATTGAACATGATCTTGGCGTAGTCGGCATCGCCGATCTTGAGCTCGGCGCGGCAAGAAGCGCACTCCGGCTTACGAGACTCTCCGTCCCAATGGCCGCAACCCAAGTCGTGGGAGATGTTGTCCGCCAAGTGTATAACATTCACCAATGGAACGGCTTTGTCGGCTTCGTCAGGCTTATGGTGGTACACGATAGCGTATTCAAGATCTAACGGCAACGACCATCTCTCCGCCAATATCTTACCCATCTGGGCGTGGTTGACGCCCAATATCTTGTCTTCGGCCTCTAAGAGCGATATGCTGTTCGCCCTTGCGTATTCATACACTTTCGTGTAATCATTCGTCATGTATTGGCTGAAAATAAGCATCCCGATGTCGTGTATGACGCCGGCGCAAAAAGCGCTCTCAGGATCCATCATCCTAACGCCCATAAGGTGGCGCACGATTATCTTGGAGGCCATGGCCGTGACGACCGAATGCTTCCAGAAGCGGTCGATGTCTATCGTGTGCTTCCCCTCGAACATCTTCGCCACGGAGGCGCTGAGCACCAGCGACCGTATCGTGTTGAAGCCGAGCACCACGACCGCGCTGGTGACCGAGGAGATACTCCGCGGTATACCGTAAAACGCGCTGTTGGCCAAGCGTATCATCTTGCTCGTGAGCGCCGGGTCCTTCTCTATGAGGGCGGCGGCATCCTCCGCGCAACTCTCGGACGAGTTCACGACGTCAATCAACTTCACGACAATGGAGGGCAACGACGGAAGACTATCGACGTCTTCCACAATGGCGGCAATCCGCTCCTTAGCCCCGGCCAATCCTGCGTTTTCTTCACTCATATACAAGTCTCTGGTTTATTGTGTATACCGCCCGCCGTCAAACCGCTTACGGCAACCTTTCAGCCACGCAATAACCGCCGCGCCTCTCGCCGGTAAGGACGACTCGCATCCACGTGTTTCGGGCGGCGGCAACGTCCGGAACCTCCACCCGAATATAGTTTCCGCTGACCCCGGAAACGGGAAGCTCCGACTCTACAATTATATATAATGGGCGCGCAAAAAGCAAGGATAAAAATTTTTCGCGGCTTTTTTGCAGCGCGTCCAAAAGCGCGGCGCTCCTGAACTTCTTCACGGATTCGGCTATTTGACCGGGCATTTTCGCTGATTTTGTGCCAAAACGCTTTGAAAAACGAAAAACATGGCCGTACGTAAAACCCACCGCCGAAACACAGCGCAGCGTCGTCTCGAACATCGCGTCGCTCTCTCCGGGATGCCCGACGATGAAGTCGGCGCCCAACCCCGCCGCCGGGTACTTCTCCCGAAAACCGCGTAAACGCTCCGTCAATAAATCAAGGTAGCCGTAGGGCCTGTCCATAGACGACAACACCTCCGCGCACATGCTCTGGACACTAACGTGCAGGTGGTCGCACACCCTCGGATCCTCCCCCGCCATCGCCATCAGCGTATCAGTCAGGTCGCGCGGATCCAAGGAGGAGAGGCGGACGCGGTAATCGCCCCCGACCTTCAGAAACTCCGCGAGCAGCGCTTCCAAACCGCCTATACTATCTGTCAACTGAACACCGCTAACACCGTTGTTATCAACAACTTGTCTGTACTGTCCGATATGCGTTCCGGTCAACACAATCTCCTTGTAACCTTTGTCGACAGCCTTTTTAAATGTATCGACAATACGGCTTTTCGGCGCGCTTCTCGACGGTCCGCGCAGCGCCGGGACTATACAGTAGGCGCACTTGAAATCGCACCCCTCCTGTATCTTCAGCGAAAAACGCGTACGGCCCGACGCCGCCGGGTCAGTCACATTATCGCCCCAGAAAACGGGGCTACCGGTATCGATATCGGAGAGATACTCCCCGCCGCCGGACGACGCCGAGATGATCGACGGGATGCGGTGCTTGTCCGCGTTGCCCACGACCCACTCCACGCCGGGACATTTTCGTATCGATACGCCGTGCTGCTGCGCGAAACAGCCGGTCACCAATATCTTAGCGGCGGGCGCTAAACTCGACAGGGACTGTATGAAACGCCGCGTCTTTGACTCCGCGTGCGAGGTTACCGAGCATGTGTTGACGACCACTACGTCGGCCCTCTCTATATCGTCAACGACCGAATAACCCAGAGACAAAAACTCCGCCCTCAGCGCGGCGGACTCTTCTTGATTCGTCCGGCACCCTATCGACCTGAGCGCCACCGCAACCGCGCCGCCGCCGGCGCCGGGGCGGACGCCCGATTCAGTCGCCGCCGAGGGCGCGTTCCGGTCACCGCCAATCCGCAAGCGCCGCTTCCCGCGTGCCGTAAACACGGATTATTGAGTCTATCCCGAGGCTCGCGAAAACATCGCGCACCACGTTGTTCGCGCAACATACCTTCATGCAACCGCCGTTGTCCTGCAAAAGCCGGCTGAGCCTGAGCACCGAACCCACGCTCAAACTATCAAAGAATGCAAGCCCCTTGCAATCCAAAAGAATTTTTTTCGTATACGCCAATGTCAGAAACATGCGGTTTTTGAAGAGCGTCGAGCCGGTCGGGTAGTTCATCACTCCGGCAAGCGAGATGATGTAGATGTCATTAATCACTTCCTCATCTATCTGAAGCTGGTTGTCAAGCTCCGTCAGTCTGACCTCGCCTTTTTTCACGCCGGACGCGAGCTCCACGTCAAAGAGTCTGTCTATGCCGATCTCCGTAAGAAGTTCGTAAATCTTGCGTTGCGGCTTTCTAAGCACAAGGGCCTTGCCCTTAGACGTAAGCTCCTTGTAGAGGAAAACGAGAACCCCTATCCCCGCGCTGTCCATAAATACGTTGTCGCTCATGTCCAGCACAACGCGCTCCCAATCGCCCTTCGGCAGTTCCTTGAGCATAGCGACGGTCTTGTGCGGGGTCTCAGCGTTGAAACGCTCCGGCATCTTGAACGTGCAGGTGTCCTTTTCAGAATCCGCGACCATAAAATATCCCTCATCTTAAGAAACGACGCGTCAACTCGTCCACAGATATCCTCACCAAAGTAGGACGCCCGTGCGGGCACGTGAACGGATCGACGGCCGAAAATAGCGCGTTTATCAGCGCATTCATCTCTTCCAAACTAAGTTTCTGACCCTTCTTTATCGCCGCCCCGCAGGCAAACGCCGCCGCGAAACGCATGACCGGTTCTTTAAACGTCTCCGGGCCGCGCCCGTCAAGCAGGTAGCGCACCATCTCCCTCACCGCGCCCTCCGCCTCGCCGTCCCGCAGAAAAGCCGGCAGGGCGGATATGGAAACCGTGCCGCCGCCAAAATCGGATATATCAAAACCCAGGTTATTAAAATACTTTTTACCGGAATCAATCACGGCTTTTTCAGCCGGACTCACCTCAAGCGTTATCGGGAAGAGCAACTGCTGCGATACCGGACTCCCGCTTTCAATGTCCCTCAGCGCCCGCTCGTAATGCACGCGCTCGTCGGCGGCGTGCTGGTCTATCAACAGTATGCCGTTCTTTATCGGCACAAGGATAAAAATCCCATGAATCTGGTAGCACTGTATCAGCTCGTGGGCCTGAGCGGCCGCAGCGTCGCCGATACCCTCCAAGCCCCCGCCAACGCCGCCCGCCGCCGGATTGCCGCCGGTATCCGCGTTGACGAACCGCGACGAAAATAAGTTCATGGACGTCTGAACCGCGCCGCCCGCAACGCCGTCATTTCCGGCATTGAACGGAAAACCGCCGCCGCCAAAAAATTCAATCCCCCCAATCCCGCTAACGCCGCCGACGTTATTGATACCGCCGCCGGAACCGCCGCCCGCGCCCCAGTGCGCGCCCCCGCCAGTCCGCGATAAATCGTCCATCGACACGCCCGACTTGCGCAACCCGTTCTTCACAACGTTGCAGATAAACCCGAAAACCCCGCGCTCATTGTCAAACTTAACCTGCTGTTTCGTGGGGTGAACGTTCACATCGATCTTGTCGGGGTCGACGTCCAAAAAACAGAAAAACGCCGGCCTGTTCCCATGCCCCAAAAACTTGGCGAAAGCCTCCCGCACGGCAAAGGTGACCGACTCGTTGTCGATACGCCTCAAATTGACGTACAAGCTCTGAAAACGCGGCTTCGCCTGCAGCTTCTCCGGCGTAGACACATACGCAAGAACAGACATGCCGTCGCCGTCCCCGCTACACTCCACAAGCCCTCGGGAAAAATCGCTCCCCGCGGCTTGAGATATACGCTCCAGAAGGTTCGCGGCCGGCGGCATATCCAGCAGCCGCTTCCCGTCGACGGTAACCGTAAAATGAACGGACGGAAAAGGTATGGACAACTGCTCCAACACCTTTATAATCGCCATCTGCTCGCCGCGCTCCGTCTTCATGAACTTCTTACGAGCCGGAACGTTGTAAAAGAGCTCGCGCACCGTAATTGTCGTCCCCCGCGTCCTTGAGACCGGAGACGCCTCGCCCGATACCCCGCCGTCAACGGATATCTCGTAGCCCAACCCGGACGGATCCCCGTCGTACGTGGCAACCGTCATCCGGCTGACCGCCGATATGCTCGCCAGCGCTTCGCCGCGAAACCCCATAGTGGCGATAGAGTAAAGATCGTCCGCCGAACGAATCTTGCTTGTGGCGTGCGGCAAAACGCTCATACCCAAGTCCGCCCGCGACATCCCGCACCCGTCGTCGGCGACGCGCATCATGGAAAAACCCGCGCCCTCGACCGTAACGTCGATACGCGCCGCCCCGGCATCTATGGAGTTTTCCACCAACTCCTTCAGTACGGAGGCCGGACGCTCCACCACCTCTCCGGCGGCGATCTTCTCAACGACGGCGGGTGGGAGAACAGCTATTTTGTTTTCACCGCTCTGCATCGCTTGTCCGAACGAATGTACTTTAGACTTTATATTTTCGGTATTAAACGGTGTAATTTGTATAACGGCATTAATGTGTCACATGTTAATATATGTCAGCACCTATCTATCTATGTATCAACGCGTTAGCTATATCAACATGTTATTAAAGACGGTAATGTTGAAAAATGCGGAAGGGGGGACTCGAACCCCCACAGGCTTGCACCCACTAGGACCTGAACCTAGCGCGTCTACCAGTTCCACCACTTCCGCAAAAATGACGACGCTATAATATAATACACGACGGCGGCGACGCGCAAATAAATTTGCGTCTTTGCCGAAGCGCGAAAACCCTCACACCGCCGCGTTCTCCAAATTTATGTCCGGCGCCGACTCCGCCTTCGCTTTCAAGTGCGCCTGGCCCCACGCCTCGCGAAGCGTCTCCAAATACTGCAGCACCTCTTCCATCTTTGCCCTGTTATTGTGTATATTCGCGTCTACGGTCGTGCTGAACATATAGGAGTATAGGTTAAACAAGTTCGCCGCGATCTCCCCGCCGGCGTCCAAATTAAGGGAGACCTGAAGCTCCTCCAAAGCGTCCTGTATCTTGAATATGTGCTTGGCGCGCTCCTCGATCTTCTTCTTGTCGTCAAACACCTCAAGCGCCAGTTTCGCGTGCTTTATCGCCACGTCGTAGGTCACAAGGATGAGCTTGCCCTTGTCGTTGGTCTCAGATTGCGCGCCCTTATATGCCCCATAACCCGCCTTCATCATAATAACACCCCTCCCACGGCCTTGATATACGTTTAACCCCGACACGTTTATAATATAATATAACTATCGGTATATGCGCAAAATTTCTTTACCGCCACTCACTTAAACAGATCCTTGAAGAACCCGCCTATCGCCCGGTCATAGACGCTTTTATCCACCTCTATGCGCGGTTTGTGGAAGGTTCCGCTGATTTTGCACTTGAACCGCCCGCCTTCGCTCTCCGTCTTCTCAAGCGAATTCCTGACTAGCTTTGGCAGCCCGGCCACAAAATTGCGGCTCAACTCCCCCTCGAAATCCTGACTCAGCTTTCCGTCAAACCCAACCCATCCCGCCGAACGGAATTTCAGAACATCCCCGACGCCCGCTACCTCCTTGAAATTGAACCGCCCGCCAGCAATGGTGAAGCCGCCCTTAACTTCGGAGAAGCGCAACAGCCGCAAATCACGCGAGAGCTGGTTTACGACCGACGCCTTTTGCAACGCCAAATCCTTAACCGTCAAGTTCGTGACCGTCGCCAGCCCCTTCGCTTTCAATGAGTCCAAACGGACGGGCGAGCCGCTATCCGCGCGCGCTTCGATATCCGCCTTGCCCGCAAGGCTGCCCGGCGAGAAGCCGGTCCCGGCGCAAAACTTTTCCAAATCCAGCCCGCTGACAAGCGCCTCCCCGCTTAAAATTCGGGACCGGTTCAGGTCGACGGCGACATTCATCCGCAGCTCCCCGCCGAAAACCGACCCGCCGCCGTCTGTAAGCTCCAGCTTTTTATCATCGACCGACATCCTAACGTTTAACTTCTCTATCTTCGCCAACGTTGGGATAACGGCCTCTCCCACGAATACTTTCCCCGATAACGCCCGCTCTCCGTCCCTGTGGAGGGTGACCTCCGCGCCGGAGACGGAAACATCAGGCCGCCCTTTGCTGATAAAACCGAGGCCAACGCCGCGTAGCGCTATCTTTTTGACGGGGCGCAGAGAGGCCGCGGCGCCGAATAAGTCCCCCGCCAATTCCAACGGCTTTTCGTAAGCCTCGCGGAATACGTCGCGACCTGACTTAAAAGCGTTCCGGTTGACGGCAAACGCGGCGGCCGCGCCAAGCAAATTGCAACGGACATCGGCGCGGGCGGCGTACACGCGGTAACCGTCGCCCTTATCGTTTATACGCTTGTAAGCGTCCACGTTCTTCACCCGCAACCCCGTCCAAAAGACGACGGAGACGCTACCGATGGAAACGGTGTCAGCCCCCATGCCCTTGAGAACGCTTTCCGCGGCGTCGCGGAAAAGGCCCGCGCCGCCTATGGGGACGAAACCGACTAAGAGTATCAGGCTTACCAAGAAGAGCGCCAACGTGGTTATTTTTTCGATTTTACGGCTGCCGTGATCATCCATATCAATCAATCCTATAATCCTTTTCTTTAATAATCCTATAAATCCTAACCCAATAATTGACTCTCCGCGCGGCATGTTTTATATTCTTGTTATTACCGGCGGACAAATAAAAATAATCCTTTCCACAAATATACACAAAAAACTGAAAATATACACAAAAAACGACGCAAATAAAAAAATGGAACGAAATAACGGCGCCGATACGCGCAACCGCATAGAGCTTGAGGAGCGTATTCTCGACGACCTGATGGCCGACAGCCCCGCAATGAAGAAGGTGCTGCGCATCGCCATGAAGATCGCGCCCACCTCCTCCACGGTGCTGATCGGCGGCGAGAGCGGGACTGGCAAGGAGTTCTTCGCGCGCATCATCCACCGCCACTCGCAGTGCGGCGGCGGGCACTTCGTGGCGGTGAACTGCGGGGCCATACCCGACACCCTCTTCGAGAGCGAACTCTTCGGCTACAAGAAGGGGGCGTTCACAGGCGCCGACCGCGACAAACCCGGGCTCGTGGAGGAGGCGCACGGCGGCACCCTCTTCTTAGACGAGGTCGGCGAACTCTCGCTGCCCGCCCAAGTCAAACTCCTGCGCTTCCTACAAGAACGCATGTTCCGCAGCGTCGGCGACACCGCGCTGCGCCCCATCGACGTGCGCGTGATCGCCGCCACAAACAAAGACCTCAACAAACTCATGGAAAAAGGCGAATTCAGAGAAGACCTCTTCTTCCGCCTGAACGTCTTCCACCTCCACCTGCCGCCCCTGCGCGAACGCAAAGAAACGATCCCGAACCTCGTCAGCCTATTCGTGCACAAGTACAACCAAGATTTCGGCAAAAACGTAACGCGCTTTTCAAAAACGGCGGAAAGCCTAATCTCCGCGTACGATTACCCCGGAAACATACGGGAGTTGGAAAACATCATAGAACACGCCGTTGTTATGGCCGAAGGGAACGAAATCACCGAACGGGACCTGCCGGAGTCTATGTTCGTAAACCGCCTTCTGCTCGCCGGCCCCGACGCGCGGACGAACGCCGGAGCCTACAGCGGCGATAGGATAGCCACGCTCGCGGAGGTAGAACGCGAACACATAAAATTCGTGCTGACCGCCACAAACCATAACTACACGGAGGCCGCGAAAACACTGGGTATATCGCGGTCTACGCTGTGGAGAAAAATTAAGGAGTATAACCTTGAAGAACACTAACGAATTGAAAATCCGCGTCTACTACGAAGACACCGACTGCGGCAACGTGGTCTACTACGCCAACTACCTGCGCTACATGGAACGCGGGCGCACAGAGTTGTTGCGCGATTTGGGCGTGGAACTCTCCGCATACCACGAAAAAGGGTTCGCCTTCGCGGTAGCCGAGGCGAACGTGAAGTATAAGCAGTCGGCGCATTACAACGATTTACTGACTGTGACAACCTCAGTCAAAGACGTAACCTCGGCGACAATGATCTTTTATACAGAGGTAAGCAGAGAGGGGATGTTATTGGCCTGCGGAGAGATAAAGGCCGCCTGCGTGAACTTGGCGAGCGGAAGACCGGCAAGGCTTCCGGTGGAGATTGCGGAGGCTTTGAAAAAGGCGATTTAATAAAGTCAAAATCTTTTAAAATCTTTAAAATCAAATTCATATTTAGACGAAAGGGCGCGTAAACGCGCCCTTTCATAGAATATGCGGGGCTAAACCCCGCATATATAAAATCAAAATCAACAAGTCAAATACTTTTCAGCCAGCGCCAACCTCTTCCCTTTAAGCGGCAACCCAGACAGCGACGGTATACGCGCCCCGCCTAAACGCATCTTCACGATCCGACGCGCCGTCGCCGGACCTATGCCCGGAACACGCAGTAATACCGGCAATTCTGCCCTATTCACATCAACCGGGAAGCGCTCCGGGTGCCGCTCCGCCCACATTAACTTAGGGTCTTTATCAATAAACAGACGCCCGCTTTCGTCATACTGGATATCCTCCTCGGTAAAACCGTACTGGCGGAACAGAAAGTCTACCTGATACAGCCTATGCTCACGTACAAAACCGTCTTCCGCCGCGACGCCGTCACGCCGCTCTCCGGGTATCGCCTCGCTGCCCAGACCGCGCTGGTAGGAGGAGAAGTAGACCCTGTTCAAATTCAGCCTCTTGTACAGCCCGGACGTATACCTCACGATCTCCGCGTCCGTTTCGTCCGCCGCGCCCACTATGAACTGCGTCGTCTGCCTGACCCTGCGGTACCGCGTTCCCTTGTCGGTCAACTGCGCAATGCGGCGCATAGGGCGGATGATGTCCTTCAGAAAATCCTTCTTTTGCGACAGCGCCGAAAAGTGCTTCTCGCCCGGCACCTCTATGTTCACGGAGACCGCGCTGGCAAGCGCTATAGCCTCGTCTACGGCGGCGTCGCTCGCCCCGGGGATCACCTTCAGGTGTATGTACCCCCTATAAGCGTACTTGCGCCGCAAAATCCTCGCCGTCCCGTTGATCAACTCCATCGTATTATCCGGCGTCCCAACCACCCCGCTGCTGAGGAACAGCCCAAGGAGGCCGCGCTGACGGTCGTAATCCATAAACAGCTTCGCCATCTCGTCCGGCGTGATGGTACACCGCGGCACGTCCCGAGCCGCCCTGAACGGGCAGTACCCGCAATCGTTATTGCACACATTCGAGATCAGCGTCTTTAGCATAATGGAGTACCCGCCGCCGGGCATGGAAACCGGGTAGAGCCAAGACCCGTCGCCCCCGCGAACCCGATGGTCAGGCCCGCCCCGAGTCCCGCAGGCGCAGGCGAGGTCGTACTGGGAGGCGTCGCTCAACAGTTTTAATTTTTCGATCGTGTCCATGATTAGAGTAATATAATGCTTTTCAGCGGGGAATGTCAAGATTTATGTATAGTTTACGGAAATTTTTAACTTTATTTGACTCCGGAAATACCCATGTATTATATATTGAAGTATCCCGTTATTGTATAAATTAAACGTAGGTTTATTTTGGGAACTATATACCCTACTCCGCAGAATCCCCGCCGCCGCCCTGTTTTCCGTCGAATCCTGCCGCAGACTACTGTCGAGGCCTTGGGCGAGTCCCCGCCGAGGGCTGCCGCGGGACGCGGGGGCAAGTATATAATTCCCTTAAAAAGTGTAGCGGCGTGGTTGTCGGCGGCTGATAATCTGTACCCGGTTTTACACTAATCCCAACAACCCCTTAACATACTATCCGCGAGGATAGAGTGAGTACGTTATGAAAAGCAGAATCATTGCGCATTCGTGAGAGTTAGTGCTCAACGGGGCCGGGTCGCCGGGTCGGCCCTGTTTAATTACCGGAGTGTGGTCACCGCTGTAGTATTTCATCGACGGTGAGTCCGGTGACGTCCGCAACGTCGTTGATACTCATGCCTTTGGCCATGAGTCTGTCCGCGATTTCCAAAGCACTCTCGCGTCTACCATCGCGTGTCGCCACGTCAATCATCTCGTCTCTCCATATTTCAAGAGCGTGTTTCATGGTATTGCCTCCTCCTTTAGTCACAGTTGGAGAATTTCGTCAATAGTGAGTCCGGTTAACCTCGATATGGTGTATACATCCATACCCTCGGCTTTCATGGCGCTCGCGATTTTGATATCTTCCTCGTGTTTTGCTTTGTGTGTAGCCTCGCGTGTAGCCTCGCGTGTAGCCACGTCAATCATCTCGTCTCTCCATATTTCAAGAGCGTGTTTCATAGGTTTACCTCCTCCTTTTAATAAGTTTCTAAATGTTTCTTCATTTTCAGACGATAGGTTGCCTTTGTATAGGATATGTTTTATCCATCCTAATAACTCAAGCGCGTCTTCTTCGGGCATGTTGGGCAGGTATTTCTCCAAAAACGCCTCAACATCTTTCATTGACGTCTTATTTTCAAGACGCCATTTGTCCAATAAGAATACCGTGTCAAGAATTTTCTTTGTCGATAATATTGCAGCCTCATCCGCCCGTTTTACGTCAAACAATAGGTAGTTGAAGTCTATGATGTAGTCGCCGAAGATTTCATAGTTTTCAGTATACTCCTTATACGTCCTGACCGCCGTCCAGTTGTCGTTGCCGTTGTATAGGATTATCGGCACAATGGCGGGGAGTCGGAAGTCTTTGCGCTCCCGTATATCCTTTTCCTTGTTTTTGAATATGTCGTTCAGCAATTCCACCATGTATCTCAAAAGTCTAAACGGCATTGTATGGTCAACCTGCGATTGCAATTCAACCAATACATAAAAGTACACGTCCGAGTCTTTTATCTTCAGTTTGTATATCAGATCGGAATCTATTTCGCTATACTCCGGTGTGACAAAACTTTTGTTTACCGTCGCTAAATCGTCGACGGATATGTCGGCTGTCCACGGCGCGGCTATGTACTTCTTCAGAAAGTGCAGGAAGTTGGCCGCGTTGGACAGCACGGACTTATAACTCTCGTCGTGTTTTAGGTTCTGCCCTCCGGCGTCTTGGGCTTGGGTTTCGTCGTTTGTCGCAGCCATGTCCGGCGTTTCCTGTATTATGGTATACGGTTAATGGTGTCTCGCCTTATAATAATATACTATATTGTGTCGTGGAATGTCAAAATATTAATAGGGCGAGTTTTTTCCGGGTTTCAAGGTAGGCGCAGGTAACAAAAGGCGGCGTCAGTCCGTCCGGTTAATTTTAATTTGACTTCCGTCGTCCCCAAGTATTATCTTACCATATTATATTATGTTCATCAAGAAAGCGAGGATTGACCATGCCCAATACACGTAATTGGTTCGATGACGCCGTATTCTACCACGTCTACACCTTTCCGCTCGCCCAAGCGCCGTTCCGGAACGACTATGCTTTTCAGGGCCACGCCCTTTCGGTGTTCGAACATTGGCTGCCGCACATTAAACGCCTCGGGTGCGACGCGGTTCTGTTCAGCCCGGTCTTGAAGTCGGGTTCGCACGGGTACGACGTTACCGATTATTTCACCATTGACAACCGTATCGGCACCAACGACGAATTCAAGGCGCTTGTCCAAACGTTTCACAAGAAGGGCGTGCGGGTCGTCTTAGACAGCGTTTTTAACCACTGCGGGCGCGACTTCTTCGCGTTTCAGGAGTTGCGCAACGGCAACCGTAGTTACGCCGGATGGTTTTCGGGGGTGGACTTCAACCGCCAAAGCCCGATGGGCGACCCGTTTAACTACGACACGTGGAGCGGGTGTTACGAACTGCCCAAGTTCAACCTACAGAACGGCGACGTGCGCAAATACCTGTTGGACGCGGCGCGGTTTTGGATCGAGCAGTTCGATATAGACGGTATGCGGTTGGATTCCGCCAACGTGCTGGACTTCGGGTTTATGCGCGAGCTTCGCGGCGTGACAGTATCGATGAAGCCGGATTTCTGGCTGATGGGAGAGGTGGTCGGCGGCGAGTACGCAAGATGGGTGAACGCGGAGACGCTGCACAGCGTCACCAATTATATCTTGTACAAAAGCCTGTTCTCCAGCCACAACGACAACAATATCTACGAATTGGCTAACTGCGTGCAAAATTCCAAGCCGTCGAACGGTCTGCCGCTCTACAATTTCCTCGATAACCATGATCAGCCGCGAATCGCGAGCAACGTCAAGAATCCGGCGTTTCTGAACACGCTCTACGCGCTCTTGTTCACCTTGCCGGGCCTTCCGTCCATCTACTACGGCAGCGAGTGGGGCATCCGCGGCGTGAAGGAAAATAATTCCGACCAACCGCTGCGACCGTATATCGATATCAAAAAGCCGCCCAAAGACGTCCCAGAATTAGAGGATTACATCCGCAAACTCGCCGACCTGCGGCGAAAGCACGACGCCTTGAAATACGGCGGTTATCGGCAGGTCTACCTTGAATATCACCGCCCGTTCGTCTTCGAGAGATTCATCGACAACGAGCGTATTTTTATAGTCGTTAATGTGGGAGACAGCGGCGATAACATAAATCTGAACAAATATCACGGCGGCGGCTTTACGGACTTGCTGTCCGGAGAGCGGATTCCGCCGGAGAGCGCGAACGCCGTCCAGATCGCACCGCACAGCGTGCGGATTATGATGGCGGAATCCTAGGCAACGCCTGTATTAATCCTACTCAAACCTAAGCGCTTGAATAGGATTAAGCCTCGCCGCCTTTCGGGCCGGATAGAATCCGAAGAACACTCCCACGAATCCGGAGAAACCCATCGACATCAGTATAGTCTGCGGCGCGAACACTGTCGTCACGCCTACGAAATTGTTCATCACCCAAATAAGAGCGATCGACAACGCCACGCCGATAAGCCCGCCTGTCACGCTTAAAACTATAGCCTCTATCAAAAACTGCATTAAGATATCGCCCTCACGCGCCCCAACGGCCATCCTGATTCCGATTTCGCGCGTGCGTTCCGTAACCGATACGAGCATGATGTTCATGATGCCGATGCCGCCGACCACGAGAGAAATGCCGGCTATCGCGCCGAGGAGCATGGTCATTACGCGGGCGGTCTCGGTGGCGCGTTCCATCATCTCCGATTGGTTGCGGATGTTGAAGTCGTTGTCCGCCGACGGCGCGAGCCTATGCGCCGCCCGCAACGCCTCCTCCGCTTGCGCCTGAACGTCGTTTATCGCATCCATCGACTCGGCGCTGATCATTATCTGATCGACGAAGCGCGTCGTGCCGTTCATCCTCTGCATGACCGTGGTGACCGGCATCAGAAGTATGTCGTCCTGATCGTCGCCCGCCGGGCCCTGCCCGCGCTCACGCAACACTCCGACCACCTTGACGGGGATCGCGCCCACGCGGATGGATTGTCCGACGGGATCGAGATTGGGGAAGAGTTCTTTTGCCACGGTCTTGCCGATAACGGCGATCTTCGCCGAACTCTTGGCGTCCTGCTCGGTGAACATGACGCCGTCGGCTAGCTCCCAACCGCGAATCGCGAGGTAATCGGCGGCGACGCCGAGCGCCTGGGTGCGCCAGTTGCCCGCGCCGCCCACAATCTGCCCCGTAGCGCGGGAAACCGGCGAGATGGCCGCGACGCCGGGCAGACCGCGAAGCTTGTCAACGTCATGTATGGTGAGCGTGCGCATACCTTGAGCAATGCGAATACCGCCGCGGCTCATGTTGCCCGGCCGGATGGTCAACACATTAGTCCCCATTGACTCAATCTGTTGACGAATATCAAGCTGAGCGCCCTCGCCTATAGACACCATGACCACTACGGAGGCTACACCGATGATGATGCCGAGCATAGTGAGAAGAGAGCGTACACGGTTACGCAGAATGCTCTTTCCGGCGGTTTTGACCAGACTAGTTATACGCATTTTTTGATTTTGATTTTGATTTTATATATGCGGGGTTTAGCCCCGCATATCCTATGAAGCCCCGAAGGGGCTTCGTCTAAAAAAGATTTTAAAGATTTTGTCTTACTGTGTTTTACATCCTTCTCGGCCCGCCGCCCCCGCCACCCGGCGTAAGCGGATTATTCTGTTTCTTCTTATCCGACGGCGGCTTCTTGTCCTTGTCGCTCCTCACTTCGCTGACGACGACCTTCATCCCCTCGGTCAAATCATCTCTTCCGGTGACGACGGTCGTCACGCCGTCGCTCAATCCTATCCTTACGAACACCGGTTTGAACGCGCCGTTTTCGTCCAATGTCCACAGGACTCCGCGGCTGCCCGTAACGCCGGCGGGAGGTCTCTTCCCTCCCCCGCCCTGACCGCCCTCGCGGCGGCCTTCGCCGCGGCCGCCGCCGTCCTTGCGGCGTTCTCTATCCATTTTGAATTGACCGTCGCCGCCGCCCATCATCCCGCCGCCTTCGTTTTTAATCACGGCCATCTTAATCCCCCCAACGCCGTCAGCGTCCGGCATCATCCCTCCGTCCATCCCGATGCCGCCCTCCCTCGCCGCTTTGCGTTCGTCCATCATCTTCTTCAACTTATCCTGCGCCTCTTTCGGCGGCTGGAAGCGGAATACCGACGCCGGGACCGTCAGGGCGTTTGTCTCCCGCGCCTCTATGAACTCCACGTTCGCCGTCATGCCCGGCAGCAGCGTCCCGTCGTTATTATCGGCTAATATCACCACGGTATAGGTAACGACGTTCTGCACGACATCCGGCTGCAACCTGATCTGGCTCACCGTTCCCGCGTACTTCTTGTCGGGATACGCCTGAACCGAAAAGCGCACTTCCTGCGCCGTCTTTATCTTGCCGATGTCGGTCTCGTCCACCTGCGCCATGATCTTCATCTTCTTCAAGTCTTCGGCGATGACGAACAGCGTTGGGGCGCTGAGGCTCGCCGCGACCGTTTGCCCGACATCCACGGCGCGCTTGATGACCGTCCCGCGCACGGGCGAGCGGATGGTGGCGTAGCGCACGTTCTCGGACGCGGTGGTGACCGCCGCCTTAGCCACCTGCAGCGAGGCCTTCTGCGACAGGTAGTCGGTCCGCGCCTTGGTGAAGTCCTGCTCGGAGATCAGCCCCTTCTCGAACAGCACCTCCCCGCGCTTGAACTCCTGCTCGCTCTGTACGAACAGCGCCTCCGCCCGCGAGTATGAGGCCTGCGCCTCCGTCAGCTTGCTCGTGAGCACGCTGCGGTCGATCTCCGCGATGATCTGCCCCGCCTTGACGGTGTCGTTGAAATCGACCAGCACCTTTTCGACTGTGCCGGAGACCTGCGTCCCGACCTCCACGGAGCCCACCGGGTCGAGCGTGCCGGTGCTGACGATCACGCGCTCCACGGAACCGCGTGAGACGGGGACGGTCTCGTACTCCTTGGGCCGGTTGTCGACGGTCTGTTGATAGCGATAATAACCGTACACGCCCCCGCCGGAGAGCAGAAGGAGTATAACGACGGCTATTATCGCTTTGACTGCGGATTTTGACTTGGGTTTGGGCTTGGATTCCATAACCATAAATATAATATCCGCAAAATCTTTAAAATCAAATTCTTTAAAATCTTTAAAATCTTTTTTAGACGGAAGTGCGCGATAAATCGCGCCCTTCCATAGGATATGCGGGGCTAAACCCCGCATATAAAGTCAACGTCAAAGTCAAAATCGGTGTTTTTAGCTTTTGATTTTATATATGCGGGGTTTGGCTTCGCCGAGATAAACAAGTTAGCCCCGCATATCCTATGAAGCCCCGAAGGGGCTTCGTCTAAAAAAGATTTAAAGAATTTGACTTTAAAGATTTTAAAAGATTTTTAGAATATTTTCTGTTTTCATAAACTTTTCAATGATCGGGCTTGTTCACGATACGTATTCGTATCCCAAATCTTTAAGTTTTGATTTTGTGAATTCCAATATATTACGCGCGTGGTCAAGCGCTTGGTTCATATCAGAAACCGTTAATTTTATACCTGACGGATAGCGCATTGCTTTCGCGTATGCGTTCAATGCCGTACATACCGCATCAAGAGTATTAAAATCCAAAGAGTGTTGCATGCACTGCTTCAGTAATTTTACGAGATCATGCTCTTTGATCCGCGTACCTTCTTTGGCAATCGTATACGCCTTTAAAATCTTTTCTGCGGATTGCTGGCAATGATTGCACGCGATTCTCGGCGAATACGGATTATTCGCTTTCGCAATCGCGACGGCGCAATCGTAATCGTCTTGGGCGTACTGAATCCATTCTTTTACATCTAAAATATCGTCATTCATATAACACGACTCCTTGCTTCATTATGTCGTTTTGGAACGTGCCGGAACACTTTGCCCGTGCTGCAAACTCGTCTTGATTGTACGCAAACAAATCTAACGATGTATCCGCGACATAAAATAATTTCATCTGCAACTCTATTGAAACGTCTAACGGACGCCTATCTTTCACCGTCGTCAGGACGCACAAATCAATGTCACTCCTTGGGGTCTCCTCGCCTCTGGCGTAGGAGCCGAAGAGGATGATCTTTGTTACGAGGCCGGTTCCGGCCAGCGTGCTTACGATTCTGTCTAATTCGGCCTTGATGTTTTCGTTCATACCTACGCCCCTTTGGTATGAATTAATATAATATATCGGCGGCTGCAGTGTCAAATTTTCGCAAAAAAATCGCCGCCCAGAGCTACCCTACCCCACGAAGCGCGAGAGAAGCCCCAAATAGCTCTGGATTCTGACGCTTTGCTTGCTGTGATCGCGAGGCGGGTTTATAGAAGGATTATAGGATTAAAAATCAACATCAACTTCAACATACACGCAACGCTTTTGACGTTTAATCCTAAAATCCTTATAATCCTACTAATCCTAGTTCAGACGTTTTTCCCTCACTGCGCCTATCGCGTCCCGCGTCAGTC
This sequence comes from Chitinispirillales bacterium, assembly GCA_031281485.1. Lineage (GTDB taxonomy): Bacteria > Fibrobacterota > Chitinivibrionia > Chitinivibrionales > Chitinispirillaceae > GUT77. The sequence continues at coordinate 45,676 of JAITFI010000097.1, forward strand.
CTGGAGGCACCTAACAGAGTACCCGTCGTTCTTGTCGCCACCGTACTCGTACTTGTACACATCGTCGCCGTCGTAGGACATGTGCCATCTGTAGGCGCTACTAGCATTCTCCGTGGCCGTCCACCAGTAGCCGCCGTAGCCGAAACTGCCGAAACTGCCAGTGGAGAAACGGATGCCACCGGGCAAGGCCGAAAAACCGTAGTCATCCGTACCGTTGCCGTTGTTGTTCCAACTGTATGTCGATTTCAGCGCCTTACCAGCCGCATTACCGCCCGACGCCGTTACCAAATCGTTCCACTCCTTTTGCGACGGCAGGTGCCAACCCGTAGGACACGCTGTCTTCGCTGTGTTCCAATCGTACAGCCTGCCGTATTTTTCACAGTTGGAATTATCGCCTCCGTAACACCACGAATTACCCGTCTGGTAATTCAGGTTCTGCGCCATCCACGTTTTGCCGCCTATCTTTACGGAACGATACTTCTGACCGTTCCTCGAATCGGTGAAATAAGTAGACATCTTCTCTACCCTCTGTTCCGCTTCTTTCTTTTTCTTATTTTTGTATTCCTCCACCTTGTCTTTCCTTACCCATACAACCACCTCGCCGTCATCAAATGTCCGCGTAAATTCATAACCGGACAGATTATAGTCGCCAATCTTCGATGTATTCCCGCTCGACAGCACAAAGCGTTTCCCCTCGGTTTTCCACGTAATGTTTCCGTCGCCGACAGCGCCTGTACCATCCTTAAATAACTCTACATTCTGACCGTCTTTTATACTCACCCACTGACCAACCAAGTTTGCCGGATTGTCGCCGTTAGACACACAAACCGACTCAACCACCAACACCGCCGTTAACAACAGCGCCCGCCCCTGCCGTGTAATGAAACTCATAAAAACCTCCGTTAGTGAATGTGAAAATGGTTATAAATACTGTCTGGACTAGGATTAGCAGGATTAAAAGACAGATTATAGGATTAAACGTCAACAGCGAAAAAAGCATAGAAAACACACCGTCGCAAACAGCGTTTAAACCGCGTTTACGACGTTTTGTTGTCGGGGAATCAAAAATGCTTCCCAATGGCGTTATCGTTGATTTACGGGGCATATACGCCCCTTTTAGGGGTATTATAAAAGCAACCCCTAAAAAATTATGTGCATGTGCCGGACGTGTGGTGGTTGGTGGTGGTTGGTGGGGGTGGGTGGGGGGGGGGGGGGGGGGGGGGGGGTTTGGTTGTACAAGTGAGAGTGGGTTAC
>JAITFI010000044.1 GCA_031281485.1 Chitinispirillales bacterium
TTCTCGGCGGCCCGCTCTTCGGCACTTAACTTGTAACGCGGCATACAATACCTCCTTTAGGGGATTTAGTAAATATAATCCCTGCTCGGAGGTTTACACAAAATTTGAATCAGTCTCGATATTTAGGCTCCTTGATTATGCTTTTAACATCGTTTGGCTGAACACTATTAACCTAATATATCTTACTATCAATCACATCGCCTATAACATAGCCTACTAAAGCACCGTTAACAGCGCCAACGGCTACGGACGCTGTGCCGCCGTAAAGCGCATCGCCAAGAGCAGCTGCGGCAGCTGCGATCATCGCCCCGACTATCACTCCTCCACAACCAAATCCGCAAACACCTCCACAGCCTAGGTCAAACTTTCTACGTCCCACCCCTATTCCTAATACGAGAGCAAACACTATCGCTGTAATCGGTATATACACACTATCATCAAGAAACTTCCATCCGCAGATTCCACCGATTACTCCGCCTGACAGAGAACCGAGAATGATACATAATTTTCTTTGGCGAGCCCATTTTTTAGACTGTTGCTCGGCTTCTTGTTTAGCTTTATACTTATCAGGATATAGTCGTTTCCATTCCTCATCACTCTGTTCTTTCTCTTGTTTAGCTTTATACTCATCAGGATATAGTCGTTTCCATTCCTCAGGCCATTTTCGAGTTTCCCTCGCTTCCCGCTTTTCCTTCACCTTCCTCTCCCGTTGATAACTTTTCCTCGCCGTAGTTTCACCCCAATGTCCAAATTCATATACCATATCGCAAATCGTACGACCCATAAAAAAGCCAATAACTGCGCCACAAACCACAACAACAATTGTGGGAACTATCGTATTATCCAGAATATTTGAGTCAATTGCCGCCTCAGCTATCTTCAAAAATATCATTAAAGCAATCCACGTCCCCAAACTCCAAGCGCAGCAACTTTTTATTGGTTGGCTGCAACCGCCTTTATAGTTATATTCGGTATACTCGCCGCTCAAACCACGAATAAGACAAACTATACCGAGCGCTATAGCGCCAGTTGTTGCAACCACCACTCCCGTTCCAGCCCATGTACTAATATTGCCTCCCAAAAGAAGTAAACCGATTATTCCGCCTAACAACGTACTAAATGTAATCCAAAACTTCCGTTTGGGAGCAACTATTTTATCATGTTCCCTCTTACGTGCAAAAAACCTTTTCCATTCCTCTTCACTATTCCCACTACCTACCAAACCCAGTTTCTTCTCCCATATTTCCATCATCGCGCGCGCACCGCCGAGTTTGTCAAGTATTTTCACTTGTGCTTCAGCAGTACTCATGCTAGTGTTCCTGAACTTATCGGCGGTGATTTCGTCTAGTAGATGTTCTCGGCTGTTGTAGTCCTCTCTTTCGATTCTTACGTTCGAGCCAAATTTTTTTAAGATGTTATTAGTAGGATCGATGATATTATCATTAGTGTCCTTGATTCTTTCATGCTCACACACTTTGTCATCAGATTCCCTTATCTCGTCATCAAAATTCATAGCCATACCCCTTTCCTTTCAATGTTTGCTATAACCCACAAAAGTTTATTCTGTTCAAAAATTGATTACTGCCCCTTTGTAATGACTACTGATCCCACGCCCCCCCATTCCTAGAAAAGTTATCTTTCGGTCCGGCGGTGGTTTCTTTGCGTTTACTATCGTAAATTGAGTAATATATAGCATGACCTTTGCGAGCCAGCACGTTACCCTCTTCGTCTTTTACTGTATTGCCGTTAACAGGATCGCTATTATGACCGATAATGGTACCGCCGGTCTTAGTAAAATTTGAAGTACCGCTGCCCCAAAAGACCCCGCCGCCGTACTCAGCGGCGGTATTGCCTGAAATGAGGCCGTCACGCATATTAAACGTTGCCAAATATTGACCTATATTCACGCCCCCACCCCGAGTAGCTTTATTGCCGGATATAATACCGCCAGTCATGGTAAAGGTGGCTTGATTGATACACACGCCGCCACCTCCTCTAGGAGTGCTATTGCCGGAGATCAAGCCCCCTGTCATCTCAAATGTTCCTGAATACAAACTTACAGCGCCGCTTGGATTGTCAACAATGGCCGCGCCGTTATTCATTTTAAGAGTTCCGCTGGTTATACTAACCATACCTTCGACACACCCAAACCTATATGGATTATCGTTCCCGCTATGCCCTCTAAGGGTAATGTTGTTATCTAAAACAAGCGTCACATTTTCCCTCACATCGAACATCGTACCTTTGGACGAAAGCCTGACAGTCCGATTCCCTCCAATGCCTCTGAGAACGACCGTAACGTTGACAGCGCCTTTATATTCAAGCTTTTGCGGAGCTATGCGTTCATCGGCGTTCACGTCAACAATGTAGGTATTGTGGCTGTCCGCGCTTTTTTGCAGCCAAGCTAATTTTTGAGCGAGGCTGCCCCCCGGAACCGCCGTCCCTTGAATAACCGGTTCGGTTTTTCCGGACGCGGCGGCGGCTGTCTGCTCCGAATATTGGGAGGCCGGAACTGCCGAGTAACCCGAAGCCGCCGGCACCGCAGGCCTCGGCCCCACCGGCATGCCGAGCATAGACCCTATCTGCCACTGTATGATGTCTATAATCTTCCCTCCGGGCGGCAGTTCCACCATATCCGCGAATTCCGCCACTTTGCTTTGGACGCTCACCATCCTCGTCGCCACGTATGAGGTGCCGTCGAGTTCCGAGCGTTGGACGACGCACACGTACTCCGCGCCCGCGTCCCGACCGAGCGCGGCGATGTCGCCGTCCGATACAGATCCGCTCATCTGACGCTTCTGCTCCTGCGCCACAAGGTCTATGGCGTCTACGGCTATCATTTGGTACTTGCCGCTCTTGATCAAAGAGGTATTGACCGCAGACCGGATGGCGTCACGACCTTCGGGGTTGCCCATTATGTAGACGGCGGCCTTGGGTTTGGATTGCCCGAACGCGGCGGCGGACAGAACGCATAGCGCGACGGCGCATTTAACGAAACTTCTGAGTAACGCTGTCATTAAAAAAGCCTCTCTGTTAATGTACGAAAATCCGTTTTATCGCCAACGATAATTCTTGAGCGCGTTCGTGTTATAGGCGGGCCTAACGGCAAGCGCAGCGAAAAACCGCGCCGAACGGTATCTGCTCTTCGCGAGGTTTGTTCTCAGTAACGATGCACCTAAAAAGGACGTGTTTAGACAATACCCTACTAAATGGTGGGATATGATTTGTCGTAACTCGTTTAAAATCAACGACTTGGGGGGGGGGGGGGGGGGGGGGCAAAATTGGTGACAATCGGCGGCGAGGCGCACGCGTGTTTAAAAACAAACAAAAAAAAATGCGGCGTTTGTCGTATTTAATTCGATAATTTTCATAGCATTATCTCGTTTCCCAGCCGTTCCAACGGCCATTGTCTTTATCAACGCCAATCGCTGCTTGTCCGAGACTAACCCACATACGCCCCGTCGATAATCAGCATAACCACGCACAAACAGCCGCTGTAACAAGCGGCACCAACAACGGCCGCCGCCCCTGCCGGAGCGTCATCTTGCCTTATTAAGGCCGGATTTTGTCTACTTTATCAAAATAATAATTGGGTACTAGGAAAATCAAGAATTTTGCAAAAAATTTGCGCCGGCCCTCCTCCTGTCTCTACCCGCCACCGCGACAATACCCGTCGAAAGTCGGATAACAGGTTGATTTATATGCTGAATATGAACATTTTGGGTCTCGGCTGAGTAACGCGGCGGGACGGAGGTTTGGGGCGGGGAGCGGCGTTTTGGCGGGCTTTGCATAAAAGATTTTGCCCCGTCCGCTCCCGCGTCTCACCGCCCCCGCCACCCAAGCGTTGTCAGGGCGATCTGGGAAGGCGGGATCTGCCGGTGGGCCATAATTTTAAGATATGGAAGCCGGATTTATACGGCGCTGAACTTTTTGAAGATTTTTCTTGACCGGCTCACAGAAATATATTAAATTAGAGTAGAGCGATATCGTGGTTTATTATCCTTAACAAGGGGCTAAGATGAGCGAAATATTAACATTGAACATGGATTCGGAAGTAGTTAAATTCGCTAGTACTTTTTCTAAGAAGATTAACAAGCCTATCTCTAGAATCGTAGAGGATTATTTTATTGAGTTAAAGAAAAAGAACTCCGATGATTTACCTTTACCTCAAAACCTTCAAGAGTTGCATGGTATTTTTGAAGGGATAGATACTCCAAATAAAAAAGAATTGAGGAAAATGTTTCATGAAAAACACGGTGATTGATATTAACATTTTTATGGATTTTTTGTTTAATAGGCGGGGACATGAAAATGTTGCGGAGCTATTTAAGTTCTGCTCAAACGGACGTGTCAAAGGATTTGTTTGCGCTCATGAAATAACGACATTGTGCTATTTTTTAAATAAATTCGGAGAAGATACGTCAAAAACAAAGGAAATCATTTCAAAGCTAATGAAACAGTTTACGGTTATTGAGATAAATGAAGCGCTGTTAAATAACGCATTAAATTCAAAAATAGATGATTTTGAAGACGCTGTAATAGAGGTGTCGGCGATTGATAGAAATGCGGATTATATTGTAACAAGAAACACGAAAGATTTTGAGAAAAGCGTTATTCAAGTCAAAACTCCAGAAGAATTGCTTTTGATAATAAACGGTGAAACGTAGTAGATAAATTAAGGCTAACGTGTCACGTCCCAAAACCGAACCCACCACCGCGGCGATACCCGTCGAAAGTCGGTTAACTTGTTGATTTATATGCTGAATATGAACATTTTGGGTCTCGGCTGGAGTAACACGGCGGGACGGAGGTTTGAGGCGGGGAGCGGGCGTTTGAGCGGGCCTTGCGTAAAAAATACCCCCGCCCGCCCCTGCCGAGATGTATATTATCAATATTCCGCGTCCCATGAACCCGAACCCCAACCCCAAAGGAGGTAGTTATGGCGACACTGACTGTAGACGACGATGTTCTTCTCAAAGTAGACGAGTGCGCGAAGGAGGAGGAGATCAGCCGAGAGGATTTTGTTAATCGTGCGATAAGGGTGTATCTGCACGAGAAGTTAATGGACGACCTTCACGCGCACGGGAGGCGTCTGGGGCTTACGGAGGAGATAATCGCTGAGGAGATAAAGCGTAGCCGTGAGGAGCGGAGGCAAGCCAACGCATGAATTTGGATATCGTGGGCGGCTGAACTCTGCAATCCGCAACCCTAGTCCGCGGCGATACCCGTCGAAAGTCGGATAACTTGTTGATTTATATGCTGAATATGAGTATTTTGTGTCTCGGCTGAGTAACGCGGCGGGGCGGAGGTTTGGGGCAGGATGCGGCGATTTGGGAAAGCGGGATCTGCCGGTGGGCCATAATTTTAAGATATGGATGCCGGATTTATATGGCGCTGAACTTTTATAAGATTTTCCTTGACAGTCTCGCTGTAATATATTAAATTATCCATATGATACGATATGCGGAAGATATTGTAAAAGAGGAATGCATGGTAGACTTTCTTACGGAATATTACGAACAGGATAAATCATCCTTAATCAAATATTCTATCAGGGAGTTGTATGAGGATATAATGGACAAACAGGCTATTGCCGATTACGAAGCAAAAGAGAAAAACGGCGGAGTAAAATTTATTGATTCCGCCGAAGTATTAAATATGTTGCAAAATCAAAAGCGTTAACGGCAAGGCCAAAGCTCCTCGCGGGTGCGGAAAGTCGTTCGGGACAATACGATGCAGGAGGAATCAAAACGATGCCTGATTTTCGTTACATCATGCCATACGCCATATTTGCGCTGATATGCGCCGTTTCCTGCGTTTCCGTCGGCTGCGCCCCAAAAAAGGATCCGCTGCCCGTCGGCGAAAAGGTCATATCCGCCCCGCACCAAGAACTGACCGACGCCTCCCTGTACTTCTACCAAGGCGACATCAAACGCTGGTGGTTAGACGCCGACTATATGAGCCGGCCGCTCTCCGACAGCGGCGAACTTACCGTCGCCCCCGTACGCATTACGGTCTACGATACGCTTGGCAAACCATCCACCCGCATCACCTCCGATTCCGGCTCAAGCGATTCCAAAATGGCAATATTCGACCTCTGGGGCGCGGTGAATATCAAGAACGAAGAGGGGATGACCGTGACCGGCGAACGGCTCCGGTGGTACAAAGACCAGCGGCGCGTTACCTCCGACACCTTCGTCCAAGTGGAAACAAAAAAAGGCGACATTTTGCGGGGCAAGGGCTTGGAGGCGCGGGACGACTTCTCGCGTTTCTCCTTCAGCGCGGATGTGCAGGGGGTCTTCCCCGACTTCAAACGCAGGATGGAGGAGGGCGATGAAGACTTCCTCCGTTAAACGCCTTTTCCGGTACGCCCTTCTAACGGCCACGCTGTCGCTCTGCTCCGCCGCGGGGCTTTGGGCGGCCCCGCCCGAAGGCGCGCTCGTTTTGGAACGGGCAAACAGCAACGAAAATATATACGACGACAAAAAAAGCGACTTCATCAGCTACCTCCGCGGCGACGTGTTATTTCGCTACGACGACATCAGCATATCCGCGGACTCGGCGCTCTGGCGGAAGAACGACGGCCTCGTGGACTTCACGTCGAACATCACCGTCGAACACAAAGGCCAACTCATGACTTGCGAACGGCTGTACTTCGTCAAAGGCGACAAGCTCCTCACGGCAAGCGGCAACGTCCTATACCGAGACTCCGCGAGAATAACATTCATCAGCGGCAGCAACGCGGTGTACATGACCGACAAGAAAGAGTGCACGCTGCGCGGCGACCCGCTGCTCACGCGGATAGACAGCACCTCCGTAGACACGCTCTTCATCCGCGGGCGGACGATGGTCTACAACGACTCAACGAAAATCGCGAATGTCAACGAGAACGTGCGCATAAACCACGGCGAACTCTCCGCCACGAGTAAACGCGGCGAGTACTTCGTTAAGAAAAACATCGCCAAACTGCGGGTGAATCCGGTGATAAACTACGAGAAGCACGTGGTGGTCGGCGACTCCGTAGACCTCTTCTTCGGCAAGGAGACCTTCGAAGGCGCCTGCGTGCTCGGCAATACCCACGGACGCTACACGGAAACCTCAGACTCGACCACGGACACCACGATTGCCGATATCTGGAGCGACAGCATGGCCCTATCCATGTACGACTCGAAAAAGGTACGCTCAATGAAAGCTTTCGGCAACGCCCGCGGAAAATACTCCGAGACCTCCGCGTCAAAAGGCGCGACGACGACGACCGACATCACAAGCGACAGCCTGCATACGTTCATGTTCGAGACAGGAAAAATCAGCGCAATGAAGGCCTTCGGCAACGCCAACGGCCGCTATAGAGAGTCCTCCGACACCGCGAAAAGCACGATGTCAACCGACATCACGAGCGACAGCCTGCGCATATCCATGTTCGAGACAGGGAAAATAAGCACAATGATGGCCTTCGGCAAGGCGCACGGACGAAACGCCGAGTGGAACGCCACCGAAACAAAAGACTCGCTGATCACCCACATCTGGAGCGACAGCCTGCGCGTACGCGTCTCGGAGAGCGGAAAGATGCGCACAATGCGCGCCTTCGGAAACGTCCAAAGCAAAAACTTCGCGATAGGCGACTCAACCCGAGCAAACGTGGTCTCAGGGCGCACGCTGATGCTGACCTTCGGTGATGCCGGAAAGGTAGAGAAAGCGATAGTGATGGGCGAAGCGTCGAGCACCTACTTCATAGACGAGTCCGACGGCGGCGGCTGCAACGTGGCCGGCGGAGAACGGATTGTCGTCACGTTCAACAAAGGCAAAGCGCAAAAACTCATGATCTGGGGAGAAGCTAACGGTAAAGGGGCCAAGGGAGTATACTTTCCGTAAATTCTTTTAAAGATTTAAAGAATTTGACTTTAGGCATGCCGTTAATGTATTTATTATGATGGTATGAAAAAGATAGAGTTGATAATGGACGCCCACGCCCTTGACCTCGCCCTCACCCGTATATCGCACCAGATTCTGGAGCGGCACGGCGACTTGGGGGACACTTGCATTGTCGGCATGCAGTCTCGCGGGGTGTTTCTGGCGCAGCGGATCGCGGCTAAGATCACCGCTATGGTGGGGCTTGCCTCGCCGCTTTTGACCGGCATTTTGGACACCACCCTCTACCGCGACGACTACCGCTCGCGCCTCCGGCAACCGGAGGTGCGGGTTACGGATATTCCTTTCGACATAAGCGAGAAGAGCGTCGTCCTCGTAGACGACGTCCTCTTCACGGGGCGAACGGTGCGGGCGGCGCTCGACGCTCTGATGGACCACGGGCGGCCCCGCGAGATACAGCTGGCCGTGCTCATAGACCGCGGGCACCGCGAACTGCCCATCCGCGCCGACTACGTGGGCAGGAAGATCACCACCTCGCCTACGCAGGAGGTCTCGCTCAAAGTAAGCGAGCTTGACGGGGAGGACTCGCTCTGGCTCATGGAACTTGAGGGGGAGGGCGACGGACAATGAGTCTACAGATACAGCACCTGCTCGGCTTAGAAGGGGTTTCCCGCGAGGATATCAATCTGATCCTTGATACAGCCGACAGTTTCTACGGGGTGCTGCAACGGGATATAAAGGTGGTCCCCACGCTGCGGGGGAAGACGGTCGTCAATTTGTTTTACGAGAACAGCACCCGAACTAGGATATCTTTTGAATTAGCCGAAAAACGGCTCTCCGCAAGCCCCCTCAACTTCAGCGTTTCAACCAGTTCAGTCAATAAAGGCGAGAGCCTCAGGGATACCATACAGAATATCGAAGCTATGAAGATCGACATGGTTGTGGTGCGCCACCCGTGCGCCGGCGTGCCGTACTTCCTGACGCAGTGCACGAACGCGGTGATAGTCAACGCTGGGGACGGGCTGCACGAGCACCCAACGCAGGCGCTGCTCGACATGATGACCATCCGCCAGAAGCTCGGTCGGCTTGAGGGGCTGAAGGTCGCGATAATCGGCGACATCTTCCACAGCCGCGTGGCCCGTTCCAACGCCTGGGGGATGAAGACGATGGGGATGAACGTGACGCTCTGCGGCCCGCCGACGCTGTTGCCGCAGCACACGGACTCGCTCGGAGTGCCCGTTACGGACGACATCGACGAGGCGCTCGACGGGGCCGACGTTGTTATGCTGCTGCGTGTGCAGCTTGAGCGCCAGTCAAGCGCGGTTTTTCCGTCCGTCCACGAGTACCGCGAGCGCTACGGGTTTGATCTGGAGATGCTGTCGCGGATGAAGAAAGAGGTGGTGATCATGCACCCGGGTCCGATCAACAGGGGCGTGGAGCTGGCGTCGAACGTGGCGGACTCCGACAATTCGGTGATACTCGATCAGGTGACAAACGGGGTCGCCGTACGGATGGCGGCGCTGTACCTGCTGGGCGGCGGGAGCGAGGCCACGTGAACAAACGATCATTTGCCAAACTGGTTTCACAAACCGCGATACTAATGATATCCTCTGTCTTCGTAACGCTGGTGATTATGGATGTCATCATACGGTCAACCGGTATGGGGCGTCTTCCCGAAAGGCGCCCCGACCCGCTCTTGGGGGTGCGGTTAGTCCCAAACGCGGTATACACGCAAAAGAACGAGGGGTTCTCCCACGGGCGCATCAACAGCCTCGGCCTCAGGGATCACGAAATCCCATACGAGAAACCTGAAAATTCCAAACGCGTATTGATTCTCGGCGACTCTTTTATGGAGGCCATGCAGGTTGATATTGACAGCAGCTTTCCCAGATTGCTTCAAACATTTATCGGCGAAGCGCTGCCGTGGCACGACATCAAGACAATAAACGCGGGGCGCGGCGGAATGGGTACGGCTGAGGAGTACTTGTGGTACGTGACCGAGGGGATTAAATACAGCCCCGACCTCGTGCTCCTCGCTTTTTACGTTGGCAACGATTTCCGCGACAACTCGAAAGCGCTGACGGGGCAAGGCGTCTTCAAACCCTACATTACCTTTGACGCGGATACCTTTTGGATCGACGCCTCGTTTACCGAGAGCCGTTCCTACAAGCTCAAGACGCTCTTGTGGCCGCTGTTCAGCAACTCCGTTTTGGCCACCGAGACCGCGCGGCGCGTCGAGGCGTTTAAGATCGGTATGGAAGAACCCGACACCGCGACGTGCCCCAAGGATGTCGGCGTATTTAATGTTGAGCAAGACAGCGTCTGGGCGAACGCATACGCCGTTACAGGCAAGCTAGTGGCAATGCTCAATGACGCGGTGAAACGCAACTCATCAGAGTTTTGCTTGATGATAATCCCCGACTCCTACCAAGTCAACGACATGGAGAGCGATTGCGTAAACGGCGCCGATTTACGTAAACCGAACGATTTTTTGCGAGAAATAGCGGAAGCGCAAGGCATCCCGATCTTCGACTTGACCGATACGCTCGAACAAGATTACTTGCGTACCGGCAATTATACGTACGGATTCGGCGAAAACCTCGGCACGGGCCACTGGAACGAAAGCGGGCACCGGCTGGCCGCTAAAAACATGGCCTCCAACGCTATTTTTGTAAAATTGCTGCGGTGGCTTTAGAGTAGGAAGGGATTTGCGATATGGAATTTTTGAAAGACTTATGGAACTTTATGAGGCAACGGAAGAAGTTTTGGCTTTTGCCGGCAATCGTGATACTCGTGCTTTTCGGGTTTTTAATAGTGTTCACGAGCGGCACGGCTATCGCGCCGTTCATCTATACGCTGTTTTAACCGTATTCAGGGCTATTCCGCTATGAACCCTCGTCGCGCGATTCTCGGCATATCCTGCTACTATCACGACAGCGCCGCCGCGCTCTTGGTAGACGGCGAGGTCGCCGCCGCGGCGCAGGAGGAGCGCTTCACACGGATTAAACACGACCCCTCTTTCCCAAAACACGCTGTCGAATATGTGCTCGCCGAGGCCGGCGTGCCGATTGACAGATGTGAAGCGGTGGCGTTTTACGAAAAACCCTTTGTGAAATTTGAGCGGCTGCTGCACACAAGCCACGCCTTCGCCCCAAAGGGCCTGTCCGGTTTTATCGCCTCAATGCCGGTTTGGGTGAAAGAAAAGCTCTTCATGAAAGACATACTGCGAAAAGAGCTAAGAAAGCTCGGCGCGGATAGTCCGGTTCTGCTCTTTCCCGAACACCACGTCTCCCACGCGGCGAGCGCCTTCTACCCCTCCCCTTTCGATGAGGCCGCCATTCTGACGTTGGACGGGGTCGGAGAGTGGGCCTCCGCAACCATCGGATTCGGACAGAATTCGCGTATCAAGCTATTGAGGGAACTCAGCTTCCCGCATTCCCTAGGACTGCTCTACTCGGCGTTCACAGCCTATTGCGGGTTTCGGGTAAACAGCGGCGAGTACAAGCTGATGGGACTCGCGCCGTACGGTCGGCGGGATTCCGAATACGGCAAGTTCAAAGAGACCATACTTAACGACTTGATAGACATACGAGAGGACGGGTCGTTTCTTCTCAATATGAGGTACTTCGACTTTGCCACGGGAAACTCCATGTACAACGAACGCAAATGGCGCAAACTCTTCGGCATTTCCCCGCGACTGCCGGATGAAGAGCGCATTGCGCAATCGTACATGAATATGGCGTTGGCGATACAAGATGTGACCGAGGAGATCGCGCTCAAATTAGCCGCCACAGCCAAGGCTGTTACCGGTTCCCAAAACCTTGTTCTGGCGGGCGGCGTGGCCTTGAATTGCGTGGCCAACGCCAAGCTTCTGAACAGCAAGCTCTTTGAAAACATCTGGATACAACCGGCAGCCGGCGACGCGGGCGGGGCGCTCGGGGCCGCTCTCTCCGCTTGGCACATCCACAAAGATAATCCGCGAACGCCGCAACGATTCAACGTCTACCTCGGCCCCGGTTACGATAACCGCGCGGTATCGCACATGGCGGGAAACAACGGCGCCACGTACACCGAGTTCAAAGACACGAACGAACTGCTTGACAAAACCGCCGATCTGCTAAGCGAAGGAACGGTCGTCGGATGGTTTCAGGGGAGAATGGAGTTCGGCCCCAGAGCGCTGGGCAACCGCAGCATCCTCGCCGACCCCAGAAATCCCGATATGCAGAAGAAACTGAACCTGCAAATAAAATTCAGGGAGGGCTTCAGGCCGTTCGCCCCATCCGTCCTTTTGGAAAAAGCGCCGGAGATCTTCGACCTCGACCGCCCGTCGCCGTACATGCTTTTTGTGGCCCCGGTAAGAGAAAACCGCCGCCTGCCGTTGCCGCCCGACTACGACAACCTGCCGCTATACGAGAGACTCTACCACAAACGCTCCGACCTGCCGGCAATCACCCACATAGACTTCTCGGCACGGGTGCAAACGGTCGATAGGCAGGAGAATGAGATGTACTGGAAATTGCTGAAAGCGTTCGAACAAAAAACCGGATGCCCGGTTTTAGTAAACACCAGCTTCAACGTAAGAGGCGAACCCATAGTCTGCACACCGTCGGACGCCTACCGTTGCTTCATGCGAACCGACATGGACGCGCTGGTGATCGGTAATTTTCTCTTTTTGAAACAGGAACAGCCCGCGGTTGATATAGATAATGATCGGCAAGTCGATTTTGAGCCGGATTGAATCAATACGGATTGCACACATCCTTCCCCTCTATGAGCCGATCTTGTTCCCGGAAAACGGATGCCCGGCTTTTTTTGAAATCACGAAGCATAAGTTCGTCGCGTCCCGCTATTCTTCGGGCGAAGCCGACGGGGAAAACTATAAGCAGATATATGACGCTTAGAATAATACGGGAGGACACCGCGCCGAGGATATCCGAAAGGCCGTACCACAATATTGAAAGCGGCCTCAGGACGACTGGTACCGTCATGGCGCAGGCCAAGAGGGCCGCCGAGGCAAAAACGCAGGCGTCGCGCCGGAACGCGAACCACAGCAAGAGCATGGCCAGCGCGACGGCCATTCCCGTTGACCGGTCGTGGTCGGCGGAAAGCGAGCGTTTTTTTACATTTTTTGTCTTTGACCGCATCCGGTATCCTTTTGCATCGTAACAATATTAAAATAATAAAAATACCGCATTATTTTGATTTTAATGTTCAAAAAAATATATTATCTTATAGACGGACAGACGGGAGATTATAAAATGATCCAAAAAGGCGCAGGCAGCGTAGAATACCCGCGTGATAACGAGCCGCAGTCAAGGCCGCTCGTCATCATGAACGGCCGCGTGATCGATCCGGTCTCAGGCATCGACGGGCCGCGGACGGTGGCGCTCGAAAAAGGCGCCGTCAAGGCGGTCGTCGACAGGCCGTTCGTCAGATCGCTTTGCGGCGAACTCTTTCCCGACGGGGCAAACGACGCGGAGGCGCTGTTCAAGGATAAGAGGCCGCTGACTCCGAGCGAGCTATTTCCGGACTACGGGGAGAACGACATAGACGTGATCGACGCCGCCGGTTTGTGGGTGGTTCCGGGCCTCGTGGACATGCACGTCCACCTCCGCGAACCGGGCCGGGAGGACAAGGAGACGATTGCGACCGGCGCTCAGGCGGCTGCGGCGGGCGGGTTCACGGCGGTGGCCTGTATGCCAAACACCAGCCCGGTATTGGACGAGGCCTCAAAGATCCGCTATGTCATTCAGCGCGGCGAGAACTGCCCCTGCCGCATCTACCCCATCGGCGCGATAACCAAGGCTTTGGAAGGGGAGGAACTCGCCCCGGTCGGCGAGATGGTGAAGGCGGGCGCGGTCGCGGTCTCCGACGACGGGAAACCCGTGGCCAAAGCGAACGTAATGCGCAACGCCTTCAACTACTCAAAATCTTTCGGTATCCCCGTTATATGCCACAGCGAGGAGCCGACGCTAAGCGCCAAGGGGCACATGAACGAGGGGCCGACATCGACGCGTCTCGGCGTCAGGGGCATTCCGGTCGTCGCCGAGACCATAGCCGTGTCCCGAGACATACTGCTGGCGGAGTACACCGGCGCGAGGGTGCACATCGCGCACGTATCGACCGCCGGATCGGTGCGATTGGTGCGGGAGGCGAAGCAGCGCGGGGTGAACGTCACGGCGGAGAGCTGCCCGCACTACTTCACGCTCACGGATGAAGACATCGGCCACTACGATACGAACAAGAAGATGAACCCGCCGCTGCGCACCGAGACCGACAAGGAGGCGGTGATAGCCGGCCTCGCCGACGGGACGATCGACGCCATAGCCAGCGACCACGCCCCGCACGTCCCCGAGGAGAAGGACGTGGAGTTCGACAACGCGGCCTTCGGCGTGATCGGCATGGAGACGTCGCTCGGGCTGGTGCTCACGGTTCTTGTCAATAAAGGCCTATTGACGCCGACTCAGATGGTGGAGAGGATGAGCGTCGCGCCAAACCGGATATTGGGGTTGCCGGGCGGGTCGCTTTCAGTGGGGACGCCGGCGGACGTGACGCTGATCGATCCGACACAACGGTGGACGGTTGATCCGGCTAAGTTTTTCTCCAAATCGAGAAACTCGGCGTTTATCGGGATGGAGCTTACGGGGGCGGTCGCCGCTACTTTGCTGGGCGGGCGGGTGGTCTATAAAAGATCAGAGTAATAAGAATACTAATATCTAAGGATCTCTTCCAATACAGATCTCGGGTTTTCGCTCCGCGTCAGCTGGCGCACCATGCAGAAGTTTTTAGCGCCGGCGTTTAAGACGTCGGGCAGGTTTTCTAAGTTGATGCCGCCTATGGCCACCGCCGGAACGGTTGAGGCCGACAGCATTTCTCTCATTCCGTCAATGCCGATAACCGGGTCGGGGATTTTCTTTGTGGGCGTGGCGAAGACCGGGCCTACGCCTATGTAATCAGCCGGCAGTTGACAGGCGCTTATCGTCTGACCGAGATTATGCGTCGATACGCCTATCAACATATCGTCCCCGACAATCGCCCGAGCGTCTGTATACGGCATATCGCCCTGGCCAATATGAACGCCGTCGGCGCCTACCTCAACCGCGATATGAGGATCGTCATTAATAATCAATAGCGTATTTGTGCCTTCGGTGATTTTTCGCATTTGTAAAGCGGTGTCTATAACAAGCGGCTTGGGCGCCCCTTTCATCCGCAACTGCACGACTGAGACGCCGTAATCGACAAGCAATGACGTTAGATAGGCGTAACCCGTTATCGGGTCGGTCAATACCGAATAAAATCCGAAAGATTCCGGCAATAGTCGTTTGGCCATTCGTGTTACCACCTCGCCGATATCAGTCCGCAACGCATCGCGCCGAAAAACCGTAGTCGCTTCCGCTGTAGTGCTCTTCCACAATGTCTTTGTCTTCGAACATGCGTTTGCTGTGGGCGGGGCCGCGATTGTTCTCCGCGTCCATGTCTATCCACCAGACGCCGACTTCGCCGACGCTTACGAAACGGCCGAGATTGTTGATGCCTCCGCCCGGCAGGGCCGAAAAGCCGAAACTATCCGTGGCGTTGCCGGTTTTATACCAGCCGAATATCGCCTTTAAATTCTTACCCGCCGTAGCGCCGCCGGTGGCCGCTATCAAATCATTCCACTCCTGACGGTTGGAGAGATGCCAACCGGACGGGCAAGCCGCCTTTGCCGTCTCCAACTCGTACAGCCTTCCGAATTTAACGCAGTTGGAGTCCTCATCATAGTAACACCACGAATTTTCCGTCTTTAGGTTCAAATTCTCCGCCATCCACGTCCTGCCGCCTATCTTTACGGCGCGATACTTACGGCCGTCTCGAGAATCGGTAAAATACGTGGATATTTTTTCGATCCTTTCGTCGCTTATTTTCTTCTTGTGCTCCCCGAGTTTTTCTTTAACTACGAACGTCGCGGTATCTCCGTCGTCATAAATAAGATTAAGCGTATAACCGAACAATTTATAATGAGCGGTCAGCCCGGTCGTTTGCGGCGAGATAATTGTCAGGCGTTTACTATCGGCTTTCCATGTGACGATTCTGCCGTTGTCCATCACGCCGGTTCCGTTCCGCAATAATTCCATATCCTGCGGTTTGTCGCGTATGTTTCCCTCAAAATACACCCACTGCCCGACCATTTCCGGCGGCGCGCCGCCCCCGCAGCCCAACAAACAAAGCGCAACCGACGCGGCGGCAATTAATAAACGCGCTCCGGCAAATTTTTTGTTCGACACCGTACCTATCGTCATTTGCCGCTCTCCTTGTTCCCCATCATTTTAACGATAAGCGCCCTGTTCGGTATCACATAATCAATAACGGACAACAGCGTATACGCCGCCACGACAAGCATGACCCAGTACCCCGGATCGTGCCCCCACAAGTCCCAAAGCCACTCCGGTTTAGGCATCCACGACGCGTCTGTCCGCTGGGCGAGTATCACCGCCAACATGCAGAACGCCGCTATCCCCTGTAACACGGCCTTGATCTTGCCGGACATACGGGCGGCGAGCACGTAACCGCCGGAGGCGCAGACTATCCGCAGCAGCTGCATGAAGGCGTCGCGGTAGAAGAAGACCATGTACATCCACATCGGTATGATGCCCGTATACATGAACGATATGAAGACCGTCTGCCGGGAGACGCTGTCGGCAATCGGGTCGTAGACCTTGCCGAAGTCGGTGACCTGCTTGCGCGCGCGGGCGGCCATACCGTCGAACATATCGGAGAGCTCTATCAGCACCGCCAGCGCGAAGCATATATATATCCACGACACCTTGGTGTTGTCGGAGTTGTAGCCGTGAACAAAGACCATCGCGAAGATAGGGGCGATCACGATACGCGAGGTTGTCAGAACGGTGGCGAAGTTCATATTAGTCGTTAACGGTCTTTCAACAAAATTTTCATTTGGAACTTTACAGTGTATATTGATACTTATTTTTAATCGTCAAACATCGTCGCCGTTTCGCTCTTTTTCGGCTAACTCCGCCCTCGCCAAACCTTCGTTGCCGGCCGCCGCGGACGCGACCGCCCTATCTTGGGCCGACGGGTCGGCGGGCGCCAGCGCCGCGGCGCGGACCGCCTGCATTTTCGTTATAGTGGCCCTCGGATCGTCCCTCTCCGGAGCCGTATCTATACCCACCTCGCCCCCCACCGCGTAGCTCTTGTTGTCCGGCCCGCGCTGGTACTGATACGACGCCGCGCCTCGAATATAGGCCCCGCCCGCCGAAATGTGGGCCTGCTCGTGAGCCCTGACCTCCCTATCGATGGTCCTCAGCTCGTTTACTACCGCCTGCTCATCCGGGGTAAGTTCCGCAACGCCGGTCTTATCGGAACCGGCGCCGCCAACCTCGATTTCATCCGCCGCCTCGCCGTTCTCGTCAATCTCTTCCGTATCGACATCCTCGTCGGGCTCAGATTTCTCAATAGTATTCATTGCGGTATTAACGGCCACAACACCGATATCATTGACACCTATCCCGCCGATAGCGTTAAACCCCGTCCTGCCGATAGTATTGATACCGATCCCCACCCCACCCGCGCCCTGTTCATTGGGCTTCTGCACCGGCGGCAGCGACATCAGCGTCTCCAACGTCTTCCCCCCGATAAACGCCGCCTGAGCCGGCAACGACGCAACATACTCATCCACCGACTGCCGCTTCCCCGCTACCCCCACGCCGGGTTTCCGGCCCTCCCGGTCACTCGCGCCGCCCACTCCGACCCCGGCGCCGACCTTACGGAGGAAACTGTCCGCACTAACAGATATACCAGCCATAATGCGCCCCTCCCTAAAGACTTAAAGGTGAACGCAACCCACTCCCTAATATAAATATACTAAATGCCCCGCCACCGCGCAATTTTTTGATGTTTTCTTTGCGACGCGAAGCGGCGCATGTTTTTGAAAAGTGTCTCCCCCTAGTTGAGGGGGAGACATTGAAAGTGGGGGGGAATCTGGCGGGGTGTTGCGGGGTGTCCCCGCAGGGTGGGTAGCGGAAAACAAAAATGGGCAAAGCCCATTTTTGGTTGGAGCGAGGGAGGGCGCAGCCCTCCCCCTAAACGATTTTGACTTTAATTATTTTGCTTTTATTATTTTTTTCAAAAAAATTTGCATTCCGCGCACCCCAAAAACTATCTTTATATGTTAGCCGGTACCTGTCATCAATACGTTTTAGTCATAAATAACATTTTTACAAGGAGGATTTTGTGAATCGATTCAGTGCAGTAATTCTGACTGCGGCGGCTCTGGCGTTCGCCGTCGGCTGCGGCGGGGGCAGTAACTTGGGTGTCAAAGAGGGCGACAAACTGGTCGTTACCCAGACATTAGATAGGGAGCGCTTTGAGGCCTCCTACGGTGAGAACGCCAAAAAAATCGACCATACCGACGGCGCGATCATTGAGATCCCTGAAGGTACGGTGCTGGAGGTCTTCGTCACGCCGAAGAGCGACGCAAAGATAATCGAGGTCAGGCCTGTTAAGTCCAAAGACGACGCCGGCAACGACATAACGGACGAAGAGGCGCTGAAAGACAAGTTCGTGCAGGAGAGGTTCAGAACACCGGACTTCCTCTACTACACGATCAGCCTTAAGGCGGAGTATTTAGGCACAAAAGTCAAGAAAATTGACTGATTAAAACCTAAACCGGCCTTAAACGTCAATGATATTACAAAGCTCCCGGTTACAGCAATCGCCGGGGGCTTTTTTGCTTTACACAAATCATACAAAAACGGGGGGGCGAAAATGCTGAAGCGTACGACGAAGAAAACGGCTAAGAAAGCGCCGAAGCTGAAACAGAAGAAATCGGTGAGGAAAGCGGCGGCGAAAAAAACTCCGAAGAACGCGGTTAAGAAAGCGCCGACGAAAGCGGCGAAAAAAACTGTGAAAAAATCGGTAAAGAAAGCTGTGAAGAAAGCCGTGAAAAAGGCGCCCAAAACCGCGGCGAAGAAAAGGGTGCCGAGGACGGTGAAGAAAGCGCCGAATGCCGTGCCGACGCTAACGCCGAAGAATGCCCTAACCGACTACATCGCCAAAAACGCCCGCACCGGCATAGATACCGGCACGGCAGCCTACCTTGCCAACCTCTCATTAGTCGCCGCCGTAGCGCCCAAAGTCGCCGCCGCCGCCGTTAAAGAACTCGCCGACCAACGCGCCAACCTAAAGCTCATCGCCAGCGAGAACTACTGCTCCCTCTCCGTACAACTCGCCATGGGGAACCTCCTCACCGACAAGTACGCCGAAGGTTTCCCCGACCACCGCTTCTACGCCGGCTGCGCCAACATCGATACCATAGAGTCCTACGCCGTCGATCAAGCCAAAAAACTATTCGGCGCAAAACACGCCTACGTCCAGCCCCACAGCGGCGCCGACGCGAACCTCATCGCCTACTGGGCGATCCTTACCACGCGCGTCTCCGAACCCGAACTAGCAAAGATGGGAGAGGCCAACCCATCCAAGCTGAGCCGCGAGGATTGGAACACGCTCCGAGCCAAAACCGGCAACCAGCGCCTACTCGGCATGGACTACTACTCAGGCGGGCACCTCACCCACGGTTACCGCCACAACGTCTCCGCCCAGATGTTCGACGCGTACAGCTACGGCGTGAACAAGGAGACCGGCCTCCTCGACTACGACGAAATCGAGCGCATGGCCCAAGAGATCAAACCGCTGATACTCCTTGCCGGGTACAGCGCCTACCCCCGAAAGGTCAACTTCGCCCGGATGCGCGAAATCGCCGACAAAGCCGGGGCAGTCTTCATGGTGGACATGGCGCACTTCGCCGGATTAGTGGCCGGCAAGGTGCTCACCGGCGAATTCGACCCGGTAGCCCACGCCCACGTGGTCACCACCACGACCCACAAGACCCTGCGCGGCCCGCGCGGCGGCTTAGTACTATGCACCGACGAGTTCGCCGAAAGCGTGGACAAAGGCTGCCCGCTCGTCATGGGCGGCCCGCTGGGACACGTCATGGCCGCGAAAGCCATAGCCCTCACGGAAGCAAACGCCCCGTCGTTTAAGAAGTACGCCGCCTCCATAGTCCAAAACGCCGACGCCATGAGCAAATATTGCGTAGCCGAGGGAATGACGGTAGCCACCGGCGGTACCGAAAACCACCTGTTCCTGATAGACGTCACCCCCTTCGGCCTGACAGGCCGCCAAGCCGAAAGCGCCCTGCGCGAGTGCGGCATAACCCTGAACCGCAACTCCCTGCCCTACGACAAAAACGGCCCCTGGTACACAAGCGGCCTGAGAATAGGAACCCCGGCGGCGACGACGCTCGGCATGGGCGACAAAGAGATGAAAGAGATCGCCGCCGTGATAAAATCAGTCCTGGCAAACACCAAACCGGAGACGGTCACTGAAGGCGATAACGCCGGAAAACCGAGCAAAGCCAAATACCAAACCGACGCCAAAGCGGCCAAAGAGGCCAAAGCGCGGATCAAAGCGTTGCTCGACAAGTTCCCGGTGTACCCGAATTTAGACCTGGAGACTTTGCAGAAAGCATTCAGCTAAGGCATGGATAACTCAATGTTTTTGATTAGTTACCCATACAATTGTGTGTTTTTGATTGGTTACCCATATTCTTTGCCGACTGGCAATCATACTTAATTGCCCGTTGATACGGTATATCCTGAGGGCCGAATATGTTAAATACCATAGATCCGCTTTACGCCAAAACCAACGGCGAAATCCTAAAAGAGTTCGGCGAGATGCTGAAACAGTGGCGCATAACCAATAACCTCACCCAGCAAGAGTTCGCCGACGCTATCGGCATTTCGGTGAACCACCTCTCCAAAATCGAACGCTCCGGAAAAACCACGCTGACGACGCTCATCGCGGCTTCGCGCCAACTAAGACTCTTGCAGAAACTCTTAGACGTCTACACACCACCAGACCTAACGCCGATGCAACAGTATGAATTAGAAAAGGGAAACGCAAAGATAAAGATCGGGGGTAAAAGAGTAAAAAGTTGAATAATAATCTTTTAAATCAAAATCTTTAAAATCTTTTAAAATCAAAATCTTTAAATCTTTAAATCTTTTTTAGACGAAAGGGCGCGATAAATCGCGCCCTTTCATAGGATATGCGGGGCTAAACCCCGCATATAAAGTCAACGTCAACTACACCTGCCCACCATAACCCCAACTTTTTTCGGAAAAATTTGATTATTCGGCTTGCGCGGAAATTATATATACCTATGATATAGGTGTTCTATGATAAATAGATATTTATGGCCAAACAATAATGTATGACTCAACGTTTACCCCAAAACCATATTGCGCGATACTTGTGAGTACCGATGATGATTGATATAGGGATAAAAACGATACACACTAACATGAAGGATAAAAGGGATAAAACCATGCAAAAAACGTGTAATTTGAGCGAAAATCACGCCGTGCGCACCAAAGATTCGCGACCGTATCAGTATACCCCCACTTTCCCCCCAATACGCGCGCGCACGCGCGTAACGCTTGCAAACCGCCTATATAAATATGGATTTCCTTTATTATATCTGATCCTCGCGCTGTTAACCCTGCCCGACGCCACCCGCGCCCAAGAACCTGATAACAGACCCGCCGTGGCAGTCTACGTCACAGGCGACGTATCCGACTACCAAAAGGACTTTGTCGGCACGTACTTGCTGAACGCCATTATCAACAGCGGAGCCGACATAGACATAAACGACGAAAACGCCGCCACGTTCCTTACCGCCGTCGGCAAGGAGCAGTCCAAACGCCGAAACACCTTAGACGATAGCTTAATCTGCGAACTAGGCAGGAAATACGGCATCAGATACATCTGCACAGCCGCCATCACTCCCTCGCTGACCGGCCCTTTCACGATCTCCGGACGCGTAATCAGCGTCAAAACCGGTAAATCCAGATATCACGGCGAAGCGACCGGCCCGCGAATCACTATGGGAAACCTCGCAAAGGCCACCGAGACGGTCTTGGAAAAGATATTCGGCGGCAAAAACCCTTTTGTCGGACAAACCGCGCCGACCGAAGCCGCAACCGCAGCCACAACCAATTTCACCGCAAATACCGCCAATAATGCCGCAGCCGTCGTTTTCAATGCCAATACGGATACCTTAACCGTCCCATACATTATTGCCACCGCCCAAGAGCCGGAGAGCCAACCCAATATCGCCGTCTACGTCACCGGCGATGTCCCGGAGAACGACAAGACGGCCCTGGGCACCCGTATGCTCGCCGCTCTCGTCAACATCGGACATTACCGAGGCATAGAGCGTACCGCCCAGTTCCTCGCCGAAGTAGAGAAGGAACACATCAAGCAGCGCAGCGGCGACGTGGACGACAACCAGATCAGCGCACTAGGCAAACAATTCGGCGTCAACTTCGTCTGCGTTGCGGCCATCACCCCGACACTAGGTTCCTACCAAGTGAGCGCCCGCATAATAAACGTGGAAACCGCCGAAGTCACCCACATCGGCGAGTCCACCAGTCCCCTCAAAACGATAGACGACTTGACAGTAGTCTCAAGCGAGGTAGTTAGCAACATGTTCGGCAGACAACTGTCTACCCAACAGAAGCGTCCCAAGAGCAAATACAGCCTCGGCGTGGGCGCCCTCTATGTCGGCAGTTTCGACGGCGGCATAACGTGGAGCGACGGCCAAGTGGCCATGCCGTACTCAGGCGGCGGCGTTTACCTGTTCTTCAGCCACACCTACGCCTACGCCCACATAACCTACCTCTCCGGCGGCGGACGCTTCGAGAGCGACAACAAGTACGGCGGCCGGTACGAACTGCCGGACATGCGGCGCGTAGACCTGAACGTCGGGATCTTCGGGAAGTACCCCATATCCCTTTGGGAAAACATAAGCGTCTTCCCCACAGCCGGCCTTGAATACAACGCCTGCGCCAACGCCAAATTAGTGCGGACGGACGGCAGCAAATACCCGTTCAACGGTACTGACGGCCACGCCCACGTGAGCGGCGACCTGAACGAATTGTGGGTAAAACTCGGCGCCGGAACCGACATAGACATCGGCTGGAACGCTTACATGCGCGGCGAACTGCTGTACGGGGCGAGATTGGCCAACGCCTTTGAGTTGTCGTATCTTTACGACGACGGCTACACAAAACTCGCGCACGGGCTGACGCTTAGGGTGGGGGCGGGGATAAGGTTTTGAACAAAGGATGTCTGAATTAGGATTAGTAGGATTATAAGGATTATAGGATTAAAAGATAAAAGATAAAAAGGAGACTGTATGAAAAGATCCATTTGTGCCAAGACAGTAATTGCTATCATCGCCACCATAGCCGCGCTTGCTATCATAGTTGCCGGGTGCGGCGAAAACGGGGTTAACAGCGGGGGCGAGAGTAGCTACCTGAATAGGTTTTTGGACGTGTTCAGCAAACCCGGCGACAACAACGTAACAACCTACACGCTCTCGGTCAATGTCTCACCGACGGAGGGCGGGACGGTGTCGCGTAACCCAAGCGCAAGCAGGTACAATCCCGGAACACAGGTCACGGTGACGGCTACGCCAACGGCGGGCTATGAGTTCTTGGGGTGGTCCGGGGCGTCAAATACAACGAACCCCGAAGTGACAATTACAATGGACGACAACATGTCTCTATCCGCCGGATTTGGTAGAATAGGGGCGAACCTGCCTAAATACTCCGTATACTTCAACCAAAACGGCGCGATAGGCGCTCCCCCTGAAACAATACAACGCGATTCCGGCAGCATCGTGCTACTTCCCAATCAGGCCGGATTGACGAAAGAGTGGCACAGCTTCGCCGGATGGAATACCGAGGCCGACGGCTCCGGGAGAAATTACAACGCCACCGACGAGTACACATTTACCCAAACCGCAACCCTATTCGCCAAATGGACACGCGATAACTACACGCTCACGATCAACGCGGCGACCGGCGGCACGACATCGCGTAACCCTAACCAAACAACATACAACGCAGGAACAGATGTCGTTGTGACTGCTACAGCGGCGCAAGATTACACGTTCGCAGGATGGTCCGGCGCGTCAAGCTCTACAAACGCTGCGGTTACAATCAGAATGGACGAAAATAAGACGCTGACTCCCCGCTTTGAACAAAACACGTACACACTGACCACAAACATATCCGTTGATGGCGGCGGCAGCGTGTCACGCAACCCTAACGCAAACAGCTACAACCCCGGGACGGAAGTCATAGTAAAAGCGACTCCGGCGAATGGATACACGTTCACTGGGTGGACGGGTGATACATCGGGTACTGCAAATCCGGTTATGATTAAATTGGACAGAAATAAAACAATAACCGCCGGATTTGGGAGAATAGGAGCGACAAGGTTTACCGTGACGTTCAACGCAAACGGCGCAACAACCGGAAGCGTACCTACTGCGGAGACAGCGGATTCCGGAGCCACGATTACACTCCCCGGCCAAGGAAATTTGGAAAGAAGCGGGTATCGCTTCGGATGGTGGACTACAAACAACAATGGCACGGGAACCAAATACAACGTTGGCGAGTCTTACCGCGTCATAAGCAATAGCACGCTGTTCGCCAAGTGGATTCCAATCTATACCGTAACCTTTAACGAAAACGGCGCTACAACCGGAAGCGCCCCGGCGACAATGTATGCGGATTCCGGCAGCGGCGTAACTGTGCCGCCACAAGGAGACCTATCCAAAAACGGACATACGTTTGATGGGTGGAATACCAAAAGTGACGGTACGGGAACCAACTACGGCGTAGGACAATCGTATATAGCCACAAGTAACGTTACCTTATACGCAAAGTGGACAGCGCTAACGTACACCGTAACATTTAACGGCAATGGCGCGACAAGCGACGCTCCTACAGCAGTGAGCGCGATTTACGGCGGCAGCATAACGCTTCCTTCCATGACAAGATTCGGATATACATTCGGTGGATGGTATGAAAACAGTGGCGGAACGGGAACCGGATATATAGGAGGTTCTTCTTACACCGTTACGAAAACCATTATATTGTACGCGAAATGGACTGCTATACCCTATACTGTAATATTTGACGGCAACGGCGCGACGAGCGGCGTCCCTGCGGCAAAGGACACTCATTACGGTGATAACATAACGCTTCCGTCTATGACAAGAACCGGATATACATTCGGCGGGTGGTATGAAAACAGCGAATGTACGGGAACCGGACACGCCGCTAATTCATCTTATAACGTTACAAAAGACGTTATCCTATACGCGAAGTGGACGTCTATTAAATATAGGCTTACAACAAAATTCCTTCCATCCGGAGGCGGTTCTGTGTCCCCGTTGGATCAGACATTTTATGATTATGGAACGACAGTCATCGTAACGGCTACAGCGGAAAATTGCTACGCCTTTATAGGGTGGTCGGGCGCGGCGACGGGTACGACAAATCCATTGACTGTTACGATGGACGGGGACAAGGAATTGATAGCCAACTTCCAACAAAAACAGTATACGATAGTAATAAATACAAACAAGGGTTCGGCGACACGTTACCCGAACAAAGAAACATACGTATGCGGCGAACAAGTTACCATAACGGCTACACCCGACCCCGGCTACTCGTTTTTGGGATGGTCGGGCGCAGCGACTGGTATGACAAATCCATTGACTATTACAATGGACGAAAACATGGTACTGGCAGCCAATTTCGATCCGAATAAGTACACGCTCACAACAAACGTGTCATCATCTGTTGGCGTTGGCGGTTCAATATCGCGCAATCCGGATAAGGTATACTACGATTATGGAGACATAGTTACCGTAACGGCTACAGCAACGAGTTGCTACACGTTTACGGGGTGGTTATCAGGTTCTACAAGTCCAAGCGTTACGATTACGATGGATGGGAACAAGGAATTGACGGCCAAATTTCAACAAAATACATACACGCTCACAACAAGCGTATCACCATCATCGAGCTATGGATCTGTGTCACGCAGTCCGAATCAGACAAGCTACGCGTGCGGAACTAACGTTACATTAACGGCTACGCCCGCGAGCGATTATTATGCATTTGACGGTTGGACGGGCGTACCATCGGGCGTAAGCACATCAAGTGCTTTGATAACATTTGCCGTAAACAACAATCTAACGCTAACTGTAACTGCAAAGTTCCGTGATAAAATTAAACGAGATACAACCGTCACGTTTACCAACACAAACAGTACCACTACCTATACTTTTAACAAAAGTTTTCCGGCAAATGTAGAGATTTATGCCTTTGGCGCAGGTGGAGGCGGTCAAGGCGGATCTCGCAACGCCGAAGCATTTAATGTCAAAAAATATATAGTTGGCGGAGCAGGTGGAGGCGGAGGGGCAACTAAAGCAACATTAAGTATAGCAAATAAGGCGGATTTCTCTGTAACGATAGGCAAAGGTGGTAAAGGTGGCGCTCGGGATGATTCTCCTGAAAGCATTGTCAAGAACGATGGCTGGAATTATGGATACATGGGAGAAGATGGCGGCTCATCTACGGTCAAAATCGGTACAGTAACAGTTTATGCATACGGTGGGTCGGGAGGATGGGGGAAGTCTAGTGAAGGAGGCTACGGAGGATATGGGGGTATAGGTTTCGTAAGTGGTTCCGTATCAAGCTGGAATTATGCAAGAGGGGCAGATGGCAATAATGGATGTTATGGCTGTGCCGAAAACGCAACTAACATTGGCGGAACTGGTGGATCATTAACTGTGAATAGCGCTACAGTACAGGCTGGCAAAGGAGGAACAGGGGTGGGTAATAAGGCAGGTACCGATGGCGAAAACGGTCAAGTTATAATAAAATTCACGTGGTGGGAATAATTATAACCACTTACCCAGCCACACTATCGTACGGTAATTTGTTCTTCCCGGCAATGTCGCCGGGGGGAACATCATATTTTTTCACGAATTGGCACCGAACGTCAGCTACATAACAGTCTCTCCCGCCGTGTCTTCCCGCGGGTCTTGCGGGCTGGTCTCATCCCCAATTATCAATTCCTCCTTATCCGGTCATCCCCGCCGTCCCGAAAGGCGCCCCCCTCGTCCCGCCCCGTCCTCCGCCCTCGTCTCGCGGTCGGCTGGTTTTGTCGATCTGTGGGAGATTCCGGTTATTCGTAGTAAGTCGAAAACTAGGACGCGCCCCATACAGAGAATTTACTCATCTTTTGCCTTCAATCGTTGTCTCGCAATTTCAATAGCTGCTCTGAATTTTTGTTCGAGTAGTTTTTTGTCGGGCAGTTGTGTGAGATAATCCGCTACTTTAATATTGCTATTTTCTAACTGCAAAAGCTCTATATGTTCTTCACTTTTTCCTGCACACAATATAAGTCCGATAGGTGAATTTTCACCGTCAAGTTTCATATTTTTATCCAACCATCGCAAATAGAGTTCCATTTGTCCTTTATATGCGGCTTCAAAATTACCGAGTTTCAATTCTATAGCGACTAAGGACCTTAGCCGCCTATGGTAGAAAAGCAAATCAAGGTAATAGTCTTCGCTATCAACAGAAATTCTTTTTTGCCTGTCCATGAACGCGAAATCGCTTCCGAACTCAATGATAAAATTTTGTAACTCTACAATAATTGCATTTTCTAGGTCTTTCTCGGAATATTTATCTCTCAAACCGAGAAAATCGAGAAAGTACGGATCACGAAATACTAAATCAGGCGTTAGTTTTTGTTCACTCTTTAATAATTCCAAGTCATGTTTCACGGTCTCTTCGGGTTTTTTGCTGATAGCCGTTCTTTCGTAGAGCATTGAATTTATTCGTTCTTCTAAAACTCTAGTACTCCACCGCTCCAATTTGCAAAGTTCGATATAAAACGCTCTTTTTAAGTCATCTTCAATGTATAAGATAGTCTTAATATGTGTCCATGTTAATTGTCTCCGCAGTGCGGAGACAATGTGTACATCGGGGAAAATGTCCGCAAAACGAAGACAATGGCGCAAGTGTTTTTCACCCCATCCCTTGCCATATTGCTCGGTCAAATTATCTGCTAGTTGTTTAATAACTTCTTTTCCATATTCTGCTCTTTTATTTTGCAAAATATCAGTTTTGATTCTGTTGCCGATTTGCCAATAAAGCATGGTCATGGTGGAATTAACCGCAACAGAAAGTTGTCGCTTACTTTTTTCTATCAATGTTTTAATATCACCAAATAAGCTGTTTTTCTTTACTACTTTCTTCATACAACACATCCTCCCTTAATTATAAATATAATAAAAAAACAATGTGTTTTGGTGAAAAATTTACTATATTATGCGTAACTCGTTGATATATAATGAGTTATGCGGTATGGTGTATATTGTGTATGCCTCCCGCCGTGTCTTCCCGCGGGTCTTGCGGGGTGGTTTCATCCCCAATCCTTAATCCCCCTTTATCCGTCTCTGTCAAAGCCCCAGTTTTTCAAGTAATGCGTTTACGACACTGCTACTCAAGAGTTAGCCTCTTTAGAATCTTCTAAAATTTCGTTCAACTGCCGTATCAAGTCCAATAAATCGTTGCAGATAATATCCCAGATCAAAGAAAAATCTATGCCATCGTAATCATGAACGATGCGGTTTCTCAATCCGTAAATTTTATTCCAATGGATGTTGGCGTATTTGGCAGTAAAATCGTCGCTTAATTGGCGAGTTGCTTCTCCGATTTGAATAATATTAAACACGCAGGCTTCAATAAGTTTGTCATCACCTAAAAAGGTATCTTTGCTTAACGCGTTGCAGTACGTTAGAATTTTTTCAGCATGGTCAATGATTTTCTTAATCAATCGCACGTTCTTGTTATCCATAAATCTTAATCCCTGTTTCCCGTGCCTCATCTTCAATATTCGAGCCTTTTTTTACGTATCCTACGTCTATAACATCAACTTCCTTTTCTAAGGCCTCGCGGATATATTCCGCCAGCCCGATAAAATCGAGTCCTTTAAGTCCACTATCCACAAGCAGGTCAACATCGCTTTTTTCGGTCGCCGAGCCCTTCGCGTACGAGCCGAAAAGAACCGCGCTCCTCACCCCGTTCGCGTTGAAAACCGGCGTAAGCCGCGATTTGATCTCTTCCACATTGTAGACTTTAACCATTTGATTGGTCTCCAAACCTTAAAAAGCGGCATGACTCAAGCAATAATCCTATGATATAATATTTTTTACGTGAAAAAGTCAAACTGATAACATAATAGCGTACTTACGATTTTGTCGAGTTCGGTTTTGACATTTTGGTTCATATTGGCGCGTCCTTCTTAAAGAACCCAAGCGTCGCCTCATGCAAAATACCGTTGGTCAGCACTATCGATCCGCCGTGAACCGTATTTTCTCCGGTTACGGATGAGAATTTGCCGCCGGCTTCGGTTATTATGCAAGCCGCCGCGGCGCAGTCCCAGGGTTTGTCTAATAGGTTTACGCAGGCGTCTAAATGGCCGCCGGCAAGCAGTACGTAGGAATAGGCGTCCATGAAACCGTAGGTGTAGTCCCACGCGCGGGTTAGGGCTATCAAACCGTCTCCCAAAGGGGCGCCGGCGTACTCCGTTATCCCAAGAACGCTGCCCATAGCATCGGAGAGGTTGTTTGTTGACGAGACGCGAATCTGTTCGCCGTCTATGAAGGCGCCTTCGCCGCTTGCGGCGTAGCAGGTGAGCCCCATTGCCGGGAGGTAGATTACGCCTACGGTGGGAACGCCGTTTTCTTCTAGGGCGATTAGGGCGCTGTGCGTCGGGATGTTGCGGATGAATGGGCGTGTGCCGTCAAGCGGGTCCACTATCCAGCGGCGCGCCGTCGTACCGGCGTTTTCGACCGTTTCCTCGCCTAAGAAGCCGTCGTTTGGGAATTCGGTCAGCAGTATTTCGCGGATGCGCGCCTCGCACGCTTTGTCTACGGCGGTTACCGGGGAGCGGTCGGATTTTTTTTCGATTTTTACGGACGATAATTCTTTTAGGCCGTCAAGCTGTATCTTTCCGGCTTCTTGGGCGGCTCTGATGGCGATTTTCAGTTCTTTTCTTTGCATGAAAGTTAATATCCTTGCCGTATGTCACCATACGTTAAATTTTTCTCTCAGTATTCTCCTTGCCGTGGACGAGGCCGGATTTCTGCCGTCTCTGGCGGCGGTTAGGGCGGGGACGGCTCTGCGGTCGCCCAACTCGCCCAATTTTTCGGCGGCTCGGATCTTGGTTCTGGCGCTTGCGGAGTGGTCTAAGTCTAAGATGTAGATGGGAACCAGGTCTACCTTCCTGCCGCCCTTTTGCTGTATGTAGACCGCGTTCCACCTTACCCAGTAGTGTGGACTCTCAAGCCATGTCTTTACTTGGTTGTTGTCGTGCAGGTATAGGCGCGTGGCGCACAGTGTTATCAACGAATCGGGCAATTCGCGTTCTATCCATGCCTCTAAATATCTTATGTAGAACGGGTGTTCCTTTCGTATCGCGGCTTCGCCGCCTTTCAGTTCCTGCACTTTAGCGAAGAGAGTGGCGGCGTCGTTGAATCTGTCGGCGCATAGGGCGGCCATCGCGTTGAACAGACTGCCGCTCAGCACGTAGTTTTTACCCTTGCCGGTGGTCAGGATGCCGGCCAATTCGCTCGCGTTGAAGTAGTCGCATTTGTCAATGTATTCTCGGCACACGTTGATAAGTTGTTTGCCGTTTTGGACCGTATAGCCTCTTTCCTGAGCGACTCTCACTAAGTTGTTTCTGTCGTTTATCTTTGAGTTCACGGAGGCGAATAGCAGTATCAGAACAACGGCGGCCATAAGCGAGGTGGCGCTGATCAGCGCGATTGTGAGCTGTTTCTTTGAGAAGCGTTTTTCCAGCGGGCCATAGAACGTGTTGACGATATTTTTGACAAATGGCCGGATACTCTTTTTATGCATGTCGCCGACCGCATCGACCGCTCGGCCGGCGGCCGGCGGCAGGGCCTTCTTCAGCGACACAACCTTCCGAAGCGCCTTCGCCAAGACGAACTTTAACTGCTTGGCCACGCCGCGATTGGGCCCGCCTATGCGCAGCATACGCGTCTTGGTCTCGTCGTCGTTCAAGCACTCCGCGATCATCGAGCACAGCTCGTCCGCGTTTATGATGCGCATGTTCCTGTCGGCGACCAAGGACATTTCAACGAATTTCACGAGATTCTCCGGCGCGTCCGCCCTAAGCTCGCGTATCGGTTTGTAGTGGCAGCTCAGCGTGGCGTAGAAGGTGGCCTGAACGGTGTCGCGCAGAAAGGGGTGGACGCCGGTGAGCATCTCGTAGAGCACCACGCCGAAGGAGAAGATGTCGGAGCGCGCGTCTACTTTGAGGTCGTCTATTTGTTCGGGCGACATATACCCGGGCGAGCCCACCGCCGTGCCGCTCTGCGTGATGGCCGCGTGGGGCGATTTCACCACCCCGAAGTCGGCGAGTTTCGCGATTCCGGACGCCTCGTCGATCAAGATGTTCGCCGGTTTGATGTCGCGGTGGACGATGCCCATGCCGTGCGCGTGACGCATTGCCGCGGCGATGTCCCCGGCGATCCGCAGTATACGGTCAAAGGGCAACGGCGTCTTTTGGGCGAGGAGCTTGTCCAGGTGCTCGCCCGAAACGTACTCGAAGGCGATCCAAGGCGTGCCGCCTTCTTCCCCGGCGTCGTAGATGGAGACGATGGAGGGGTGGTTGAGCATGGCGCACGCCTGCGCCTCGACGGCGAAGCGCTCGAGGAACTCGCGCCGCACCGCCGGCTCAAGGTCGCGGTCGGTTGGGATGACCTTCACCGCCACGCGGCGTTTGAGGATCGGGTCTTCGGATAGGTACACCCGTCCCATGGCCCCCTCGCCGAGAAGCCCCAAAACCCGATAGCGGCCGAATGTGGCAGCCCCCGCGCCGCTCTGGTTTGCGTCTTTGTCGATATGCTGTTGCATTTTTTAAAGATAACTATTGCGCACGGTCGACGGGGCTATTATTTTTATAGACGATCATTTAGCGGTCCTCTCGTTGTTCAGCGTCGTTAATCCGTCAGGTACGGGTTGATGTCGCTTCGACCGGGTAGCGTTTGCGATACCCTCGAAAAATCTCTCGCGGTACGGATGTTCTCTCGTTGTTTTGCTGACTAAATACGTGTTAGCGTTGATTTTTATCCATCAACATTTAATGCATTAACATTAACAAAGAAGGACGCCCGTTATGCGCCTAAAACCCATCATTTACGCCGCCGCGGCGATCATCGCAATCGCCTCAGCGTCAACCGCCCAATCACCCGGCGTCGTCATTACCGAGATCCACCGCGACCCCGCCGCCGGCGGCAAGACCGCCATTCCGGGGGGCTACAGCCACTCCTTCGTGGAGATCGCCAACTTCGGCGGCGACACCTTCTTCTTCAAGGATGTTTTCTTAACGAACGGCAAGACCGCAGACTCGATCAGGCTCTTCGACGCGCCCGTCGTCGGGCACGCTTCGTGCCGTTTCGACGACGCCCATCTGCCTCCCGGCGGCATAGCGGTCGTCTTGCCGCAGAACTACGCCGTCAGGGTCGCGGACTCGCTATTAGCCGCGCTATCGCCCGTCCACCAGATCGCGGACGGGACGGTCTTGCTCACCGTGAACCACAAAAATTTATGCGGCGGGTTGGCCAACGACGACGGTGTCGCGCTCTACAGGGGGACGCGGTCGCAGATCGATTCGCTGATAAGCCTCGCCGCCGACCCGGGCGTCTACGTCTCCGCCCCGCTCTCCGGAAAGATTCCCCTGAGCCTGAGACAACCCAAGGGCGTCTCAGTCGTCCCCGCTTCGCTCGTGCTGGGCAACCGTTCGGGCAACAGGCGGTACATCCTCTCCCCGACCGTCCCGCTGACCCCCGGACGCTACGAGGCGCTCTTAGACGGCATGCTGATAGAGTATTCGGCGGAGATGTTCTTCGGGACGGTGCAGTGCTCTGTCGCGGTCGTCTTCGTTACCGAGAACGGCCAAAACGCGGCGTGGCGTTTCTACTCCAACTCGTCAAGCGGCACGGCGGAGGAGGAGATCGGCCGGGGCGTGTTCGGGGATCGGCGGCAATATTCGCTGGCAATCGACATAGACCCAAAGCCCGGCAACTACGTTTTCGAGGTTACGACGAGCGGCGGACGGACTGTCTCCGTCCCCATAGACTTATCGGGTTTCTGGGCCGCCGCCGGAAGCCTCCGCGTGACAGAGATATACCCGCGCGGCTCCGCGAAAGCCGGACAGCCGGAGTGGTTCGAACTGCAAAACGTCTCACCCGCCGGGGTCAACCTGAACGAGTGGACGTTCGGCAACCCGAACGACACCGGCGCGCTCGCCGCGTCCGACCTAATCCTGCCGCCGGGGCAATTCATCGTGGTAACCAAAGACACGGCGGCAATGCGGGGCAAGTACCCGCATATCCCGATTATGATAAAACCCGCCCGCTGGATCGCTCTCAACAACAACAACGACACGCTATGCGTCCTTTCGCCGCGCGGAGTGACAGCCGACATAGCCATCTACCGAAGCGCCTGGTTCGGCAGAGGCGGCTGGACGACTCAATCCTTAGAACGCGTATCGGGCAACGGCAACGGCCGCGACTCCGTCTCCTGGACGCTCTGCAACACCCCCACGCCGGGCTTTCCGGGCAACGCGGGGGCGTGGCGGGCGGTAAGCGCCCCGTCCATGGAGATAGGCCCCACCCCATTCAAACCCAACGGGAAGAAGGTCGACAGCTTTTTATCAATCCGCCTAAAAGCCCCGCCGAACTGCCGTATCAAGGTGAAGATACTATCGTTTGACGGAAAGCCGCTGAAGACGTTTACAGATGAGAAAGAAGTGATAATGTGGGACGGAAAGACAGACAAGTCCCGCCCCGCCCCGCCCGGCCCGATATACGTAATCGCCGAGTTTACATCAACCGGCGGGAAGAAAGTGACGGTACGGAAAAACACTATCTTATGGAGATAATAAAGCCAATTCTTTAAAAGATTTAAATTCTTTAAAATCTTTTTTAGACGAAGCCTAAAAAAGTCAAATTCTTTAAATCTTTTTTAGACGAAGCCTTCGGCTTCATAGGATATGCGGGGCTAAACCCCGCATATATAAAATCAAAAGACTGTCTGAACTAGGATTAGTAGGATTTAAA
>JAITFI010000013.1 GCA_031281485.1 Chitinispirillales bacterium
TTTAAGTCAAATTCTTTTAAAATCTTTAAAGTCAAATTCTTTAAATCTTTTTTAGACGAAGCCTTCGGCTTCATAGGATATGCGGGGCTAAACCCCGCATATATAAAATCAAAGTCAAAGGCTAAAACCACCGATTTTGACTTTGATTTTGACGTTGACTCATATGCGGGGTTTACCCCGCATATCCTATGAAAGGGCGCGATTTATCGCGCCCTTTCGTCTAAAAATGATTTAAAGATTTTAAAGACTTTGACTTAAATATAATTAATGGCAAATCAATAATCAATATTTATATCAAAATCGCCGACTTCTCGAAACCCATACTAAAAACGGGCCCCCCAGAAGCGCCGTGATCACGCCGACCGGTATCTCGGCTGGGGCGGCCACTGTCCTCGCGAGGGCGTCGCATACCGACAAAAACACGCCCCCGGCCATCAAGCAGGCCGGCAGCAGTATTTTGTGCGACGCCCCGAATAGGCCGCGGCAGAGGTGCGGGACCATCATCCCCACGAAGCATATCGGGCCGCAGACGGAGACGACGCCGCCCACCGTTACAGACGCGGCGCAGAGAAGCAGGCCGCGGGAGAGGCGGACGCGCACGCCGCGCGTTTGGGCGACGTCGTCGCCGGTCAGGAAGTGGTCGAGAGCGGTAACGTTCGACGTAATCAATATCAACCCGACCGCCACGAACGGCAGCATAGTCAACAGCGGCTTATAGCCGAAGACGTCGACGCCGCCCATCAACCAGCGGACTATGTGAAAGCTCTCGCGCATATC
Source organism: Chitinispirillales bacterium (assembly GCA_031281485.1). GTDB lineage: Bacteria > Fibrobacterota > Chitinivibrionia > Chitinivibrionales > Chitinispirillaceae > GUT77. Next base: position 778 of record JAITFI010000013.1, read on the forward strand.
GCTCATATACTGCAAGAACATGAGCAGGCTGGAGAAGAAGAAGCTGACGGCAATTCCGGCCAAAAGTATCGTATGAGGAGAGGAGGCGGCGGCCCGACGGCCCGCGGTTGACGCGGTTATGACGCCGGAGAAGGCCAGTACAAGCGTAAAAGAAAGACCCGCGCCGCACAGAGCGCCGATCGCGGTAGCCGGAACGCCCAAAAGCGCGGCTCCGGCGGCGCCGGAGAGTATGACCGCGGCGGCCCCGAAAGAAGCCCCGCTCGCTATGCCTAAAGTGTAGGGGTCGGCCATCGGGTTGCGGAAAAGGCTCTGGAAAACTAAACCGCAAACGGCGAGGCCTCCGCCGGCTAAGAATGCCGTTAAAACGCGGGGGAGGCGGAGGGTCAAAAAGATGTCGCGGTGGAATGAGTCTGTCAGAAGTTGATCAATACTGATTAATTCCATACCGATAAACGGGAGCGCGACTATAGATAGTATTGATAAAGCCGTCAGTATTAATAGCTTTTGCAGTATAAATGACATGATTATTAGTGTTTGCCTTTCATCATAAAATCTTTTAAAATCTTTAAAATCAAATTCTTTTAAAATCTTTTTTAGACGAAGCCCCTTCGGGGCTTCATAGGATATGCGGGGCTAAACCCCGCATATATAAAATCAAAGTCAAAACCATGGGCGGCTTTGACGTTGACGTTGCCGTTTCGGTGAGGGGTTTAGCCCCGAACCGCCTATGAAAGGGCGCGTTTACGCGCCCTTTCGTCTAAAAATGATTTAAAGATTTTAAAGATTTTAAAGTCAACTTATCATTCACAAAAATAGACTTTTTCATCTACACCCACCGCGTTGAATTTTATCGAAAATATCTTCTCTAAATTATTAACGGCATCTATACAAAATTTATCTCTACTACCGTTAAAAAATATCTTACCGTTAATGATTGCAAGGATATTTTTATGGGCTGACAAAGCGAAATTCACGTCGTGCGTTACCGTTATTACAGCGGTTCCGCGCTCTTTGTGGATACGTTCTATCACTTGCCTTATATTTTTCTTGTGGAACGGATCCAAGTGCGTAGTAGGTTCGTCTAACAATAAAAAAGGCGTGGATTGGGCTACCGCCCCGGCTATGAGCGCTGATTGCAGCTCTCCTCCGCTGAGCGTATTCATTGTTCGGTCCGCCAAGCGGTCGGTATCGGTCAACGATAAGGCGTCGTCAACACCCTTTTTATTATCATCCGACAATCTTCCCATAAAGCCGGTGCCGTACGGAAATAAGGCCATACTGACATACTCGCGGACTGTAAACGGCGGCGTCGGGCGATTTACGCCTTGTGGGACGTAGGCTATTTTTTTGGCCAGCTCTTTGGGGGGAGTTTTGGCTATATCAATTCCGTCAATAGATACCGTTCCTTGTACAGGCGACAATAATCCGCATAGGCATTTTATAAGAGTGGATTTCCCCACCCCGTTGCGTCCGACGACCGCCCACGTCTCGCCGGTATTAACGGTGAGCGCGACGTCCTCCAATACGCTCTTGCCGCCGTATGAGAAGGAGAGAGTTTCAGCGTTTATGCAAGACATCTTTGAAATCCTCCAAAATTAGCGCGATTCTCGGGCCGGGAATCGTCAGATAGTCGCCGGATAAGCAATAAATCCTGCCGGTCTTCACCGCCGGAACGGTTTTGAGCGCCTTCCAGTCGTCACAATTCTTTCGCTCTTGTTGTTTATCGGCGTATGACATGGAGAGCTCGATTATCACATCGGGCGCCAACCTTATTACCGCCTCCGCCGTGATTGCCGGATACTCCTGTTTGACCCCGCCCATCGCATTTACGCCGCCGGCGGCGCTTATCAGTTGATCGTAAAAAGAATTCGCCCCGGCGACGAAACTCTTGCCTATCGCGCCGGTGCCTATTTCGTCGCGGCTCACGCATAGCAATACCCTAGGGCTATCCTTGTTTATACAGCTATCATTAAAATCAAAACCCTGGATTGCTTCGTCGCTTCGCTCCTCGCAATGACCGTCATTACGAGCGTAGCGAAGTAATCCAGAGTCTTTTAACATTGGCGAAATCCGCCTACGCAAATCTTCCACGACGGTTTTACCCTTAACCGCAACGGAACAGGCGTCGGCGATTGATTGTATCGATTCAAGGATTTCGTCAACGGAATCGCTACCCACGGCGATATAGCGTATGTTGTACTGATCAAAAAAGGCGGTCATACCGCGCTGTTCTTTGAGGATCACCGCCAAATCCGGCCTCAACCTGACTACGGCCTCGTAATTATTGCCGGCTTGCCAGCCGATCTTCTCTTTTTGGGCGGCTTCGGGGGGATATTTGCAAAACTGCGTTACCCCGCAGACCCTATCGCCGAGGCCGAGCTCATACAGAATCTCGGTTATGCTCGGGGCAAACGAGACTATTCGGGTTACCGGCTGCGGCGTCGCCGCCACCGAGAATGTCGTTTCCGGTTTACTCTTACCGCACGACATAAACAGCGTCAACGCAATTAATACGAGACGTAGCAACCGCACAGCGTTCATTTTATTATTAATTCGTATCAACATAAACATCATACCGAATATGTCCCGGAAGGAACGCCGCCGCCCGTCCCCGTCCAGTCCGTATGGAAGAACTCACCTCTTGGCCTGTCAACACGCTCGTACGTATGCGCGCCGAAATAGTCTCTCTGCGCCTGAATGAGATTCGCCGGAGACCGCCCGCATCTGTACGCGTCATAAAAACTAAGCGCGCTCGATAACGCCGGAATCGCGATTCCGGACAACGCCGCGGCGGCGACGACAGAGCGCCACGATTGTCGGCAATCTGTCAATATATCACCGAATTTATCATCAAACAACAAACTCTTCAAGGCCGGATTCTTTTTGAACGCGTTCTTAATATCGTCCAAAAAAACACTCCTGATAATGCACCCGCCGCGCCATAACAACGCGACTTTGCCCAAATCAATATCCCACCCGTACACCTTTGAAGCCTCTGCCAGCAGCATAAAACCCTGAGCGTAGGAGATGATCTTCGACGCCAAGAGCGCCTTCCGCACATCTTCCGGCGTAATCGTAATCGCGATCTTGTTCAATCCGGCTCCATTATCATTATTCCTATCATTATTATTAATCAACCCGTCCGCCGCCACTCTCTCGTCAACCAACGCCGACACCGCCCTCGCGTAAACGGCCTCGGTTATCAGCGTGACCGGCGTCCCAAGCTCCAACGCGTTCGCGGACATCCACTTCCCCGTCCCCTTTTGCCCGGCGCAATCCAAAATCTTATCCAAAAGCGGACCGCCGTCGCCGTCCCTGTATCTCAATATGTCCGCGGTGATACCGATCAAATAACTCTCTAACTCGGTCTTGTTCCATTGACAAAACAACTCCGCCATATCATCATAACCAATTCCCGATATATCTTTAAGTATCGCGTAAGCCTCGCTTATAAGCTGCATATCGCCGTACTCAATCCCATTATGCACCATCTTGACGTAGTGCCCAGCGCCGCCCGCGCCTATCCAATCGCAACACGGCTCGTTTGACCGGGTTTTGGCGCAGATCGATTGAAGTATATCCTTTAAAAGCGGCCACGCCCTATCGTCGCCGCCGGGCATGACGGACGGTCCGCGCCGCGCCCCCTCCTCGCCGCCGGAAATGCCGGCTCCGCAAAAGATAACGCCCTTCTCGCTTAAATATTGACACCTGCGCGCCGTGTCTTTGAAAAAACTGTTACCGCCGTCAACAACGCAATCGCCCTCTGATAAGTAAGGGAGGAGAGCGTTGATGATGTCGTCTACGGCATTACCGGCTCTTATCATCAGTAAAATTTTTTTAGGGCTTTTGAGACTGCCGCACAACTGCTCCAACGAATACGCGCCGACGACCGTCTTCCTGCCGGCAGCGGCGCTATTTAAGAATTCGTCTATATCGGATACCCTCTTATTATATACCGCCACGCTGAACCCGTTATCATTAATATTGAGAACAAGATTCCGCCCCATAACGGCTAAGCCGATTAGACCGATGTCGCATTTATCTGTTGATTTTATCATTTTTTTTATATTAGTTTTTAAAATCTTTAAAATCTTTAATTCTTTTTTAGACGAAAGGGCGCGATAAATCGCGCCCTTTCATAGGATATGCGGGGCTAAACCCCGCATATAAAGTCAACGTCAAAAGAAAAAAGCCTTTGACTTTGATTTTATCTATGCGGGGTTTAGCCCCGCATAGCCTATGAAGCCCCGAAGGGGCTTCGTCTAAAAAAGATTTAAAGAATTTGACTTTTTTAGGCTTCGTCTAAAAAAGATTTAAAGAATTTGACTTTATTTGTGTATACGTTTTTGGTCCCGGGCGTGCGGCGCGTTGTTTTAGTTTGTTGATATCCACCTGATCGGCGTAATCCTCTTCGTTGTCCAACGCGTAATGAGATTTACGTTCGCCTCGGATGAACTCTTGGACGTAGGGGTTACGGGATTGACGAATTTCTCCCGGCGTTCCGTTGAAGATGATTTTGCCTTCTCGGATCATCGCTATCTTGTCGGCGATCTCGTAGGCGGAGCCTATGTCGTGCGTTATTACTATGGATGTCATCTTCAATTTATCGCGCATTGAGAGTATCAACTTGTTTATCTTGTCTGTCATAATGGGGTCTAGGGCGCTTGTCGGCTCGTCGTAGAGCATGATTTCCGGCTTCATCACTATGGCCCGCGCCAGACCGACGCGGCTGCGCATTCCGCCGGATAGCTCGGCGGGCATTTTGGTCTTGAACTGCTCCATCAGGCCCACCATCTCAAGCGATTCGCCGATCATTTTCTCTATTTCCTGCTCCGTATATTTGGTATGCTCGCGCAGCGGGAACGCGAGATTCTCCCCCACGTCCATGGAATCGAAGAGGGCCGCGCCCTGAAAGAGGATTCCGAAGCGTTTGCGCACCTTGTCGAAGTCGGCGGGCTTGGTCGTCGGCGAGGAGATCACCTGCCCGTCGAGCGTTATGCGGCCGCCGTCGGGGAACAAAAGGCCGATGATGTGGCGGAAGAGCACGGTCTTTCCGCTCCCGGACTGGCCGATGATGCACAGCACCTCGCCCTTATCGACGCCGATGTTGATGTCGTCGAGAACGATCTGGTTGCCGAAATGTTTTTTTAGATGCTCAACCCTCAGCATAAGCCACCTCTGTTCACATTACCATTACCGCTATGATAAAATCGAATATCAGTATCAGCACCGCCGACACGACCACCGCCTTCGTCGTCGCGTTGCCTACGCCCTCCGCGCCGCCTTTGGCCTCGAAGCCGAAGTATGCGCCGGTTATGGCCACTATCGCGCCGAAAACCGCCGTCTTCCCCACGCCCACGTAGACGTCGTAGGCCTTGAAGAAGAGCTTCATGCCCGACAGGTACGTGTACATCGTCACGTCCACCGACACGGCCACGGTGAACGCCGCGCCGGAGAAGGCCATCAGTATCGCCCAGACCGTGAGCACCGGCAGCATAACCACGCAGGCCACGAGTTTGGGGACTATCAGGTAGCGCAGCGGGTCTAAGCGCAGCACGTTCATGGCGTCTATCTGCTCGCTGCCCTTCATAGAGGCTATCTCCGCCGCTATGCCCGTCGCCACGCGCCCGGCGAAGACCATGCTCGTTATCACGGGGGCCAGCTCCGTAACCGTCGTCTTGCAAACCAAAGCGCCTAGATACCTGAAAGGTATCATCCCGGACATCTGGTAGACGGCCTGCGTGACCGTGGCCGAGCCCAAGAATATCGCTATCATCGTGACGAGCGGGATGGACTCTATACCTAAAGTATACATGTGATTCGTCGTAATGTCAAAGTTTTTTACTATGAGCGGCACCCTGACGGAGGTTTGGGCGGCCAAGTTAGCGTAGTTCCGCGTGCCCAAAAGGAGATTCCGGCCCTTGCCTACCCAAAGACGGCCGGCGCGGCCTACGGCGGCTATGAGGCGCAGCGGCATCATCAGCGGGTTGCCGTCAGAGGCCGACATCGTCGGACTCCCTTCGCGGTACGCCGCTCTCCGTCAGATTAGACAAGTTCTCGAATTTCGCGAATTCCTTAATAAAAGCGACTTCCACGCTCCCGGTGGGCCCGTTCCTCTGCTTGCCGATTATTATCTCGGCCTTACCCTTGTTGGACTCGTCGTCCTTGTTGTAGACCTCGTCGCGATATACAAAAAGAACGACGTCGGCGTCCTGCTCTATCGCCCCGGAATCGCGCAGGTCGGAGAGTTGCGGGCGGTGGTCGCCGGTGCGCTTCTCGGAGGCGCGGGAGAGCTGCGAGAGCGCGACCACCGGCACGTTAAGCTCCTTGGCGACGCCTTTGAGGGAGCGGCTTATCTGCGAAATATCCTGCTGAAAGCTGTCCGACTTTACGCTCGGGGTCATCAGTTGCAGGTAGTCGACGACGATAAACGCCAAGTTGTGCTGCGCCTGAAGCCGGCGCGCCTTGGCGCGGAGTTCAAGCACGGAGATGGCCGGGGTATCGTCTATGTAGAGCGGAGCTTGATAGAGCGGGTCGGCGTGCATTGCCAGTCTGGGATAATCGCGCTTCGAGAGCGTACCGCTGTGCAGGGTATGCATACTCACCCGCGCCTCGGCACACAGTATGCGCTCGACGATAGAGCTCTTGTTCATCTCAAGCGAAAAGATCGCCGTTGGATATCCGGCCTTCACGGACGCGTGCTGCGCCATGGCAAGACAAAGCGCGGTCTTGCCCATAGACGGGCGGCCGCCGACGACGATTAAATCGCCTTTCTGAAACCCGGTCGTCATCTCGTCAAGAGCACTGAACCCGGTGGGAATCCCAACCACCCCGCCGCTTGCGCTGTAGCGCTCTATATCCTTGAACGTTGCATGCAAAAGCTCACCGATAGACTGAAAACTGTTCTTTATCCGCGACTCGGAGATGGCGAATATCTTCGCCTCCGCCGCGTCCAAAACTTCCTGCGCCTCGCTCTCGCTGGAAAAACACTCGGTGGTGATCTCCCCCGAAGCACGGATGAGCCGCCTAAGCGTAGATTTCTCTATCACTATCTGCGCGTAATGCCGTACGTTCCCAACCGTGACCACGTTCTCCGCAAGCTCGCTTAAATAAACTTCCGCCCCGATATCCTCCAACCACTCCTTCTGACGCAATTTCTCGGAGATGGTGATCATATCGGTCGGCTTGCTCTTTTCGTAGAGCTCGCGCATACAGATAAATATTTTCGAGTGCGCCTCGGAGTAGAAGTCTTCGTGCGACAACAACTCAAGCGCGACATCCGCGGCGGCAGGGTCAATTAATATCGATCCGAGGATAGTACGCTCGGCATCCAAAGCCTGCGGAGGAACGCGGTCAGAAGACGTTGGTGACTTACGGGGTTTGGGTTTGTATCCGTCGCGACTTGTAGTTTGCATTGATTGCGCTTTCGTGATTTGTGATTTTAAAAGACTTTGACTTACTTATCTAATTATACTCAAAACTTTCTCAATGTCCCTCCAAGCCCCACGCCTAAGCGACGTATCCTTTATCATAAGCTGCAATCCGTACGTTGCCACGACCGGCACACCCATGTAAGAATGATCACCCATACGCATCCGCTCAATCTCACCTCTGTCATCCCCCAACAATACGCCCGCCGCCGACTCCCCGAAGACTAGAACCGCCTTAGGTTCAATTATTGATATCTGCCTGTCTAAAATAGACCGGCACACCTCAGCGCACCCCCGGATAAACTCTGCGTCAGCGCTCTTGCACTTTTGCAGGTACGTCGCGAAGATGCCGCTCTTCCTGTCGACCTTCATCTTGCCCAAGATACTGTCCAACAACGCCCCCGCCTCTCCCTGAAAAGGCAGCCCGGCGACGTCGTCCGCGGCGCTCGGCGCGTCGGCAAGCACGAAGAGGCGCCCGTCGGCGCTGCCCGCCCCGAAGACGAGCTTCGCCCTGCTCGACGACATGGGGCACTTCTCGCACCCTATGACCTCGCGGTAGAGCCCGGCAAGCCTCTCCCGCCTCGCCGAATTGACCGGGGCGGCTTGCGCCGGCGCCGGCGGCCTCTTCCTCTCCAGCATCCCCGGATCGAGTTCGTCAATCGGCTTCATCCTGGCGGCCAATTTTGAACCGGCCGACGCGCCCACGGCAGGCGGCTTTTCGCCGGCTTTGGCCCGGCGGCTAACAACCGCCGCGTCACCGCCGTCGGCCGGAGCCCCCTTGTAAGGCCCGGACCGCCCGCCGCCGGCCAGAATCTCCCCCAACGCCGACCCGTGGCCGAAAACGAGGCCGTCGACCCCGATATCGCGCTGATACCTGAGCCATCCCGCCAGCAACGAATATACATTGTCCGCCATAGAGCGTCGATCCGGATCCGTGTGATAAATCAATATAATATTTGGGTAAGCCCCGTCAAGATATAAAAAAATTGCTTTGACCGACGCGATTAATGTATATTTGACTATTCAGCCGAAACGCGTCGATTCATCATTACTCAACAGAATAAGTTCGGTACGCCCATGCCCGATACGAAAACGTCCGCCGCACCCGCCGCCGGTAAAAGGCCTGCCGCCATCAACGCTATATGGCTCTATCTTATCGTCGTCAGCATAGTGGCGGCCTCCTACACCGGTACCATGGAGGAGGTCGGAAAGGCCTCTTTCGAGTCGGCGAAGAGCGCCGTAACGCTCGCGCTGGGCCTGATAGGCGCAATGGCGTTTTGGCTCGGTATTATGAAGGTCGCCGAAGCCGCCGGACTCATGAAGGCCATAACTAAGGCGGTGAAGCCCGTTATGCACTGGCTCTTCCCAGAAATACCGCCCGACCATCCCGCCATGAGCGCCATGATAATGAACATCTCCGCCAACATGCTCGGCCTCGGCAGCGCCGCCACGCCGATGGGCCTGAAAGCTATGGCCGAACTCGACAAGCTCAACCCCGAAAAGGGCACGGCGACCGATGCCATGTGCCTCTTCTTAGCCATCAACACGTCGAGCGTCACGCTGCTGCCGCTGGGCGTGATAACTATACGCGCCGCGAGCGGAGCGACAAGCCCCGGCAGCATAATCATTCCCGGACTCTGCGCCTCGATCTGCTCCACCGCCGCCGCGATATTCATGGCGAAACTATTGGCCAACAGAAGCAAAGCCAAGGCGAAGACGGCGACGCAAACCGCCGCCGCCGAGCCCGCCCAAACACCGGAAGCGGCAAGCGAGGTCAAGCCGGAGGAGCCCGAACTCTCCCCGCCCGGCGTCGTCGGAAAGATCGCCGCGTACCTATCAATAATCGCCGTAATCGCCGCCATCCCATATTCCATATATAACAAGTATAATAACGGCGGGTTGCCGGACGGAGTCCTCGATTACGTGACGACGGGTTCGACGTGGCTGATCCCGCTATTGATAGGCAGCCTGCTTATAGGAGGATACCTCTGCGGCGTCAAAGTATACGAGACCGCCACCGACGGCGCGAAAGAGGGATTCAACACCGCGGTCAGGATCATCCCTTTCGTAACCGTTATATTCGTCGCCATAGGAATGCTGAGGGCAAGCGGCGCTCTCGAACTCTTCACATCCTTCGTTGGAAAGTACACGATGTGGGAGGTGAACGGCTATTGGATAGGCATGCCCCCCGAATGCCTCCCCCACGCCCTGCTGAGACCGCTCTCCGGCGTTGGCGCCTTCGGGTACATGGCCGAACTTGTAAACAAAGCCCCCGACTCCCTCGGAGCATTCGTATCGTCGGTGCTGCACGGGTCAACGGACACGACGTTCTACGTCTTAGCCGTCTACTTCGGCTCCGTGGGCATCCAAAGAATCCGCCATGCGCTCGTGGCCGGACTAACGGCGGACTTTGTGGGGATGATTGCGGCGGTTTTGTTTGCGAATTTGTTTTTTGGGAGATAAAAAGTCAAATTCTTTAAAAGATTAAAGTCAAATTCTTTTTTTTTAGACGAAGCCTTCGGCTTCATAGGATATGCGGGGCTAAACCCCGCATATATAAAATCAAAATCAAAGTCAAAGGCTTTTTTCTTTTGACGTTGACTTTATATGCGGGGTTTAGCCCCGCATATCCTATGGAAGGGCGCGATTTATCGCGCACTTCCGTCTAAAAAAGATTTTAAAGAATTTGACTTTAAAAAGATTTTAAATATAAGGATTAAAATTATGTCAGAAAACACTATTAAAACAAAAACATCTTACGTATCACCGACATCGTACGTCTATTTCACTCTATTCTTCATATCAGGCATATCAGGCTTGATATATGAATCGATTTGGTCGCAATACCTAAAACAGTTTCTCGGACACGCGGCGTATGCGCAGACATTGGTATTGGTCATATATATGGGTGGAATGGCTTTAGGGTCTTGGCTGGCGGCCATCTGGGCTAACAGAGTTCGCGATCTGCTCCTCTGGTACGCGATAGTGGAGATAGCTCTCGGGGTTCTGGCGCTTGTTTTTCATGATTTTTTTATTCGGTATATCGATACCTCGTTCTCAACGATACTCCCGTTTTTAAGCAACCCTCTATTAATATCATTATACAAATGGAGCTCATCAGCGCTGATCATCCTGCCGCAATCCATGTTGCTCGGCGCAACGTTTCCGCTTATGGCCGGAGGCATTCTGCGGCGCTTTCCGGGGCTTAGCGGGTACAAAACTTCTTTTATCTACTTTGTCAACACATTCGGAGCCTCTGTCGGAGTGCTGATCAGCGGGTTCTATCTCGTGCGGGAGTGGGGGCTTAAGGGCGCGATTATCTCCGGCGGGCTGATCGACCTGTTCGTCGGAATATCAATACTGGCGCTTTGCCTGAACGACCGGGCGTCTGATGCCGCCGTCAATACAAATACCAATACCAATATCGACGATTTGCCGCTTGACGACGAACTGAACGACACGTTCGCCATCCCCGACAAACGCGAAGACTTCTACCCCCTGCTCTTCGTGGCCTGCGGCACGGCCGTAGCCTCATTCATGTACGAGATCGGGTGGATACGCATGCTCAGCCTCGTCCTCGGCAGCTCCACGCACTCCTTTGAACTGATGTTGAGCGCCTTCATCCTCGGCTTGGCCTTAGGCAGTTTCTTTGTCCGCAACAAGTTGGACTCCATCAAAAACGCGCCGCGCTTTCTCGGCCTGGCGCAGATAGTGATGGGCGCCACCGCCATCGCCACGCTCTTTACCTACGAGAGCCTCTTCAAGATAATGGTATTCACCATAGACGCGCTCGACCGGAACGCCTCCGGCTACGTGCTCTTCAACATCATCAGCCATTTGATCTGCTTGATAACAATGCTCCCGTCCACGATATGCGCCGGAATGGTCGTGCCGCTCATCATCCACATGCTCTACAAGCGCGGATACGGGGAGGCGGCCATCGGCAAGGTTTACGCCGTGAACACCGCCGGCGGTATACTCGGAGTGATCATTGCCGTGTGGGGGCTCATGCAGCTCGCGGGGCTCAAATACCTCATCACAATAGGCGGCGCCATAGACATGGGCATCGGCCTCTACGTTCTGTACAAATTCGCCGAAACCAAGCAGAGCCTGACACGCACCATAGCGCAACCGGCCTGCCTCATAGTGCTCGTCGCGGCGGCCGCCTTCTCAAAGCTCGATCCGGTGCTCGCCTCTTCGGGAGTCTTCCGCTACGGAACCATCTCCAACGCGAAGCGCGTCGTGGAACACATAGACGGAAGGACGGCGTCAATCACGCTCTTCAAATCCGGCGACAACTTGGTGCTCTCCACAAACGGCAAACCCGACGCCAGCGTCGGATTCAAGGACGAGTACAGCAGCGACGAGTACACCATGTCGCTGCTCGGCGTTCTGCCGATGAGCGTGCGCAATGAAGTGCGAACCGCGGCGGTTATCGGCATGGGCGCGGGCATGACGGCGCACTACCTGCTCTACGACCCCACCCTGGAGAGCCTCGACGTGGTGGAGATCGAACCGGCTATGGCCAAACTCGCCAAGAAGATCGGGCCCAAAGTGGAGAACACATTCAACGACCCGCGCTGCCATATACGCTTCGACGACGCCAAAACCTACTTCGCGGCGCAAAACCGCACATACGACGTGATCGTCTCCGAACCCTCCAACCCGTGGGTTAGCGGCGTGTCGGGCCTCTTCTCGCAAGAGTTCTTCCGACACATACGCAGACACATAAACGACGGCGGGATACTCGTGCAATGGTTCCACAAGTACGAGGCCGACATCACCATATTAGTATCGATACTTAAAGCGCTTGGAGAATCGTTCCCGAAATACGAACTCTACATGGCCGGCTCCGACTTGATAGTAATCGCCGCCAAAGACGAAACCACCGATATAAGCCTGAAACGCGACGTGTTCATCTACGATCAAATATCGGATAACATGAAGAAGATGGGCTTCTCCGGCATGGACGACTTTCACCTGATCCGCTACGCCGACAAGACGTTCTTCGACCCGCTGATAAATACCTACAAATCGACGCCCGCGAACAGCGACTACCACTCCTACGTCGACCTCTACGCCGCCAAGCACCGCTTCATGGGCAGCACCGCGAAGGAGATAGACGAGATACGGGAGTTCATCGTCCCGATCAAAAAGACGCTTTCCGCCGACACCGCGTACATGAGCCTGATACCGTCGCGGACGTATCCCGACATATACAACTTGTACGACATCCACAAGGCGAAATCATTGGCCCAAGAGATCGTATTCAGCGCGCGAGCCGTGAACGACGACACGACGCACGGGGCGCTGTCCGCGTCTATATTCATACTCGATTACGCCGAGGCAAGGCCGCAGATGATCACATTCTCCCAGATACAGAGCGCCATCGTGCAAATCCTGCAAAAAACCATGCCGTACCTATCGTCGGATGAGACGCGGGAGCTTTGGGGAATAATCGAGGGTAAGTTTGCAAAGAGGGAATTGTCGGAAACGGACAAGGAGTGGATGGGCTACTTCAGGTCGCTCTGCAATTATGACGTCGCCGGGGCGAGAAAAATGGCGTTAACGCTTTTGCCTATAGAAGCGGATACCATAGCGGATCATTTAAGCAACCAAATGCTTATAGCGTCATTGCTTACCGGTGCAGTGATAACTGGGGATACTAATAACGTTGAACGGATTTGGGATAAATACGAATACAAGAAGAGACCGCCGGCGGCGATAAGAGCCGTTAGAGCAGTTTATAAAGTCAAATACTAAAATCAAAATCTTTTTAAATCTTTTTTAGACGAAGCCCCTTCGGGGCTTCATAGGATATGCGGGGCTAACTTGTTTATCTCGGCGAAGCCAAACCCCGCATATATAAAATCAAAAGACTGTCTGAACTAGGATTAGTA
>JAITFI010000014.1 GCA_031281485.1 Chitinispirillales bacterium
ACGGTTGACGGGAAGTCTGAGAGGGTATCGTTGCTTATCAGCGTAAGTCAAAATCTTTAAAATCAAATTCTTTAAATTCTTTTTTAGACGAAAGGGCGCGATAAATCGCGCCCTTTCATAGGATATGCGGGGCTAACTTGTGTATCTCGGCGAAGCCAAACCCCGCATATAAAGTCAAAGTCAAAAGAAAAAAGCCTTTGACTTTGATTTTGATTTTATATATGCGGGGTTTAGCCCCGCATATCCTATGAAGCCGAAGGCTTCGTCTAAAAAAGAATTTGACTTTAAAGATTTGACTTTATTTATTTGGAAATAATGTATATTTATTCATACATTTTATTGTACTCATTTATTGTTAGGAGTAATCTTTAGTATGGAACAGATTAAGGAGCCGCACCGTTATCGTACCCATAATTGCGGGGAGCTTCGTGGCGCCAATGTTGGGGAGTTTGTCAGGCTTAGCGGGTGGATTAATAACCGCCGCGATCATGGGGGGGTGCTTTTTATTGATTTGCGTGACCATTACGGGCTTACGCAGGTGGTCATCTATCCCGACCGCGCTTTCCAAAAGGCTATCGCGCATCTTACCAAGGAGACGGTCGTATGCTTTGACGGGATACTTGCCAACCGTACCGAAGAGAACGTGAACCCTAAGCTGCCGACGGGGGAGGTGGAGTTGGCCGCCGACGCGTTTGAGGTGTTGAGCGCCGCGGAGTTGGTGCCTATTCCTGTATTCCCGGAGGATCAGGCGCCGGAGGATTTGCGTTTGGAGTACCGTTTTATCGATCTGCGCCGTAGCCAGATACACGCTAACATCTTGTTGCGATCCAAAGTGATCGCGTACATGCGCCGCGTTATGACGGAGATGGGGTTCAACGAGTACCAGACCCCGATACTCACCAGCTCCTCTCCGGAGGGGGCCCGTGACTTCCTTGTCCCCTCCCGCATCCATCCGGGCAAGTTCTACGCCTTGCCGCAGGCGCCGCAGCAGTTCAAGCAGCTGCTCATGATCGCCGGATTTGATAAGTACTTCCAAATCGCACCGTGCTTCCGCGACGAGGACGCGCGGGCCGACAGGTCGCCGGGCGAGTTCTATCAGCTTGACATAGAGATGTCGTTCGTCACCCAGGAGGACGTGTTCGCGGTGGTGGAGAAGCTCTTCGACGGGCTCTTCGGCGAGTTCTCCAAGCACGTGTTCGACAAGCCGCCCTTCCGCCGCATCCCCTACAGGGAGGCGATGCTCAAGTACGGGACGGACAAGCCGGATTTGCGCATACCCATAGAGATACAGGATGTCTCGCAGATATTCGCCGGCAGCGGGTTCAAGGTGTTCGCTCAGGCCGTGGCCGGCGGCGGTGTGGTCCGCGCCATTCCGGTCAGGGACGTCTCCGGGCGCCCGAGGGCGTTTTACGACAGGATGGTCGAGTTCGCGCAATCCGTCGGTTCGCAGGGGCTGGCCTATTTAATATGGAATGAGGAGGGCGCGAAAGGGCCCATAGCCAAATTCTTGGACGCGAACAGCATGGCCGCGCTTACCGAGGCGCTCGCGGCGAAGCCGGGCGACGCAGCGTTCTTCGTATGCAACGACGAGTCCGCCGCGAATAAGATCGCCGGCGAGATCAGGGTCAAACTTGGGAAAGAGCTCGATATCGTGGAAAAGGGCGCGTTCAGGTTCTGCTGGATAACCTACTTCCCCATGTTCGAGTACAACGAGGAGCTCAAAAAGATAGACTTCTCCCACAACCCATTCTCCATGCCTCAGGGCGGGCTTGCGGCGCTTACGGAGAAAGACCCGCTCGAAATCCTCGCCTACCAATACGACATAGTCTGCAACGGTATAGAGCTGTCGAGCGGCGCGATCCGCAACCACCGCCCGGACATCATGTACAAGGCCTTCGAGATAGCCGGATACGGCAAGGAGGAGGTGGACGCGAGGTTCGGCGCCATGATAAACGCCCTAAGCTACGGCGCCCCGCCCCACGGAGGTATCGCCCCGGGGGTCGACAGAATAATAATGCTCTTGGCCGACGAACCGAACATTAGGGAGGTGATAGCCTTCCCGATGAACCAAAAAGCCCAAGACCTGATGATGAAAGCGCCGGCTGAGCCCACGGAAAAACAACTGAAAGAGTTGCATATCCGCGTGGTTGATATTTAACGTTCAATGTTAATACCTGTTAATGCGTATTAATACATAAGTTGTACGGTATCAATACGCATTAACACCGTAAACCAAAGGAACGCGCAATGCCCCCCAAAAAGAGTTGGTTCTCCAACCTGGTCAACAAACTACGGTACAGCGCCGATACGCGTATGGTCCTGTACCGCGGCGTTAAGTGGTTTGCGATCATCATTCTCGCGGGGCTGGCTTTGAAATTTTTTGTGTGCGATTCGGTGCGGGTGGACGGATCGCAAATGGAACCCGCCGTTAAAGCCGGCGACAGGGTGCTGTTGATGAAAGCGCCCTACGCCACGCCGCTGTTCAGGAAAGTCTTCGCTATAGAGAACAGGCTGACCGTCGCGTCGCTCTCCGGCAAGGGAGGGGGCAGCACCATCCTGAGGATTGCGGCCGTCTCCGGCGACACCGTGGGCATAGACGCCGGCCGGTTCTACCTCAACGGTTCCGCGGTGAAGGGTTTGGAGAAGGACACGGCGATCTACAGCGTACTCCCCGCCGAGTACTCCCCGGCGGACTTCATGGCCACCTACAGAGTGCCGGCGCCCGGGGACACTATCACCTTCGCCGGGCTTACGCTGCGCGACTTGGTCTTCGCCTACGCCGCGCTGCGCCAAGAGAAATCCGGCGTCCGCCTGAAAGCCTTCGCCATGGTCGGCGACTCCATAATAAGCGGCTACAGAATCAAGGATTTTTCGCTATACAGCGGGTCGATAGACTCGATACCGGAGGAGCTCTCCGCCGATTGGTTCTTCTGGGACCGTCTGCGGGAGTACCTGAGGATTCATACGGAAGAGACGGACGCCAAGCCGCAATTGGCCTTTTCGCTCTTCAAGGGAGACAAAGAGATCACCGGGTTTAGGGTAAAGGAACGGTACCTGTTTCTTATGGGCGACAACTGGCCGAGGGCGAAGGACTCGCGGTACTTTGGAGCGGTGCGCATAGACAACATCGTGGGGCGGCCGGTTATAAGGCTTTGGGGGAATGGGAAATTGTTGGGGATATTGAAGTAAAGTCAAATAAGGAGATTACACCCCCCGCACCGCCCATAATATATATTACAAGTATCCAAACCTAGGAGACCGTATGCAAGCAAAGAAGAAAGCCGCGAAAAAGACCTATAAGTCGGCGGCCAAGAAAAAGACCGTTCCGGAACTGAAAACGGTTACGATGGACGAAGTGAAAGCCATTGTAGCCGAAGCATCCAAGATAATGGCCGAAGCCCACGCCAAAACAGAGGCCGCCCACGCCAAAACAGAGGCCGCCATCCAAGAACTATCCGCCGAAAACCGGTTGTTGGCCGCTGAAAACCGGTTGTTAACCGCCGAAAACCGGAAAACCTCTGACGAGGTTCGGAAAACCTCAGAGGCTGTTCGGCAACTGCATGACGAAGTCAGTGAAACATCTGCGGCTGTCCGGCAACTGAATGACACGCTCGGCGGGATGGGCGGACACCTCGGCGAAGTGATATAGTTTATCGTCATCCCCACAACGCCCCGCCGTGCCGTCAAACCCGGCTTGGATGTTCAAAAGTAAACAAAAAACAGACTTGTCCACCCCGCTATCAACAACATCAGTCTCTGCTCAGTACCGCTAAGAACGCCTCTTGGGGCACCTCTACGTTTCCTATTTGCTTCATTCGCTTTTTGCCCTCTTTCTGCTTGTCCAACAGCTTCCGCTTACGCGAGATGTCGCCGCCGTAGCACTTGGCGGTTACGTCTTTGCGGTAGGCTTTTACCGTGGTGCGCGCTATTACTTTGCTGCCGATGGCGGCTTGGATCGCCACCTCGAACTGCTGGCGCGGGATCAGCTCCTTCAGCTTCGACGTGATCATCTGGCCGTAGGAGTAGGAGTTGTCTTTGTGGATGATCGTGGAGAAGGCGTCCACCGGGGCCCCGTTTATCAGGATGTCAAGCTTTATCAGATCGTCGCGTTGATAACCGGAGAACTCGTAGTCCATAGAGGCGTAGCCCTTGGAACAACCCTTCAGCCTGTCGAAGAAGTCTATGATCAATTCAGCCAAAGGCAGTTGGTAATTAAGGCAGACGCGCGTCGTTTCCAGATACTCCATGTTGACGAGCTTGCCGCGTTTCTCGTCGCAGAGTTTCATTATTGTGCCCACGTACTCGGTGGGCGTGATGAGCTGTACTCGCGATATGGGTTCGCAGATGTATTCGGTCTCCTGTCCCGACGGCAGGGCGGCGGGGCTGTCTATGTAGAGCGTCTCGCCGTTCTTCAAGTGTATCTCGTACTCAACGTTGGGGACTGTGGTGATGATGTCCACATTGAACTCGCGCAACAATCGTTCTTGGATGATCTCCATGTGCAACAGCCCCAAGAATCCGGCGCGGAAGCCGAAGCCCAGCGCGGTGGAGGTTTCCGGTTCGTAGGTGATGGAGGAGTCGTTTAGCCGCAACTTCTCCAGCGCCGTGCGGAGATCCTCGTATTCTCCCTTGTCAACCGGGTATATCCCGCTGAAGACCATGGGCTTCACCTCCTTGTAGCCCGGTATGGGCTCGGAGGCGCCGCCGATGCGCGTGGTTATCGTGTCGCCGATGCTGATGTCGGAGACGGTCTTGATATTCGCTATGACATAGCCCACCTCGCCGGCGCAAAGTTTGGGCGAGGGGACGCGCCCCATACGAAAAAAGCCCACCTCGTCTACGTCGTATTCGCGCCCCGTCTCGAAAAAGCGTACGGACTGCCCCTTGCAAAGCGCCCCGTCCGCGACGCGCACATAGGCGACCGCGCCTCTGAAGGCGTCGAACTTCGAGTCGAAGATCAACGCTTTCAGCGGCGAGTCGATAAGACCCTTTGGCGGCGGGACGTCGGCGATCACCCGCTCCAAGAGCGCCGGAACGCCCTCGCCGGTCTTTGCGCTGCACGAGAGGACGCTCTCCGGCGGCACGCCCAAGAGCTCGCTTATCTGCCGGCGGATCTCGTCCGGGCGGGCGGAGGGCAGATCGACCTTGTTCATAACCGGGACTATGGCCAAGTCGTTGTCGAGAGCCAAATATATATTGGTCAGCGTCTGCGCCTCTATCCCCTGCGAGGCGTCGACCACGAGTATAGCCCCCTCGCAAGCGGCGAGCGAGCGTGAGACCTCGTAAGAGAAGTCTACGTGACCCGGAGTGTCTATCAGGTTGAACTGGTACGTCTTCCCGTCGGCGGCGTTGTAGGCCATCCGCACCGGGTGCGACTTTATGGTGATACCCCGCTCGCGCTCCAAATCCATGTCGTCGAGTACCTGATCCTGCATCTTCTCCTTGTTGATCGTGCCGGTAAGTTCAAGAAACCGGTCGGCGAGCGTGGACTTGCCGTGGTCGATGTGGGCGATTATGCAGAAGTTGCGGATTAAATCGGATACGGGGTCGGCCATTTTTTCTTATTTTTTGTTGATTTTGGTGATGACGCAATGTCAATGTATTAATACATTATATATAAATATAATTTATGCGCCTCCCAAAGACTCAACAATTCTCTTAGCGAACCCTGAAAGCGACGGATCCCTCGCCCCCATCAACAGTACGGCGCTGTCGGGATGTATTGATACCGATTCGTTAATAATATTGATTACGTCGTCCCTCCCGTTAACGGCTATGGCTTTGAACGGGACGCCGCCCATCAATTCAATAATGTCTTTGGACTCGATATCCTTAACCGCCGTGCCGCCCGCGTAATATATTGGAAGGAGGCATAGCGTGTCCGTCGGTCTAAACACATCCTTAAAGGTAGCGGCGTACTCGTTTTTCAGGAAGCGCGTGGGGCCGAAGCCGTGCGGTTGGTAGATTGCTATTATTCTATCCGACAACTGTTTGGCGGCGCTGACCGCGGCGCGGATCTTTTCGGGGTTGTGGGCGAAGTCGTCTATCACCGCGACGCCTTTTGCCGTCCGTGTGACGGCGAAGCGTCGGTCAACGCCCATGTAAGAGGAGACGGCTTCGGATAATTTTTGATCGCCGCATCCCAAATGCTTACAGACGCAGAGCGCCGCCAAGAGGTTTGACGCGTTGTGCGCGCCGGGAAGCGGCAGAGTCATGGCCGCGCCGTCTACGGTGACCGTGGTGGAGAGCGGGGTCGTCCCTGTTATCGCGCCCTTAAACGACGCCGCGCCGCCGAATCCGAAAGACGCCGCCGCCGAATCAGTTAATGCGTGAAGTTTAGGATCGTCAGCGTTTATTGTCGACCATGTTGATTGGGCGATGAGACGGCGGAACATCTCCAAGACCTCGTCTTCCGGTTTGTGATCTTTGGATA
This sequence comes from Chitinispirillales bacterium, assembly GCA_031281485.1. Lineage (GTDB taxonomy): Bacteria > Fibrobacterota > Chitinivibrionia > Chitinivibrionales > Chitinispirillaceae > GUT77. The sequence goes on from JAITFI010000014.1 coordinate 6,434, forward strand.
GATTGAGGATAACGCTCGCGTAAGGTTCGTACTTGACGAGCGTGCCGTCGCTCTCGTCGGCCTCAACGACCAAAAGGTCGGATGTTCCGCAGAACGCGTTGCCGAACAGGCCGCGTTGTTCAAGGCTACGTAAAGCCGCGCCGCTTATTAACGAGGGCGACATGCCGCATCCGGTCAGAAGTTCGAAGATCATAGCCGTGACCGTGGACTTGCCGCTTGTACCGGCGACGGCGATGCTCTTTTTATTCTTTACTATGGAGGCGAGTAGGTCGGATCTGTGCAATATGGGAATGTTAAGCGCCCGCGCCGCGGCGATGTCAGGGTTTGATTCCTCTATGGCGGTTGAGACGCAAACGCGGCCGGTGTTGGTAGTTACGCCGCTGCCGTCTTGCGGATGTATGGTACAGCCGCAGGACAGCAACGCCTCTTTGATCTTGGCGGTATCCGGGGAGTCGAGTAGTCGGTCAGATCCGGTAACGCTAACGCCGGTCCCGGCAAGATACTGAGCGATAGCGCTCATCCCGGAGCCGAAAATCCCAACGAAGTGAGTTTTTTGTACCTGTTTTGACATGGACATAGTCGGTAGATCCTTATTCTGATATTTTTTGACGTTGATTTTAATCCTATAATCTTATTTTTAATCCTTTAATCCTAGTTCAGACATTTTTTAATTGATATAAACATACGTTCCCGCCTCCACCATATTATATAATGTAATAATATCCTCGTTCTTCATGCAAACGCACCCGTGTGAAAACGGTGTGCCGATCAAATCTTCACGGTTTGTGCCGTGTATGTAGATGTACCTGTCGTAAGAATCGATCTGCGGTCCGGCGTTAACGCCCGGTTCCAGACCTTGCAGGCGCAGAATTCTTGTCAGTATCTGGTTTTCGTCATCCATTCCGTCCGTCCAGACGACGCCGGTGTTCTCCCGGCTGCTGAAAATTGTCTTGGGCGGCGCGCCGTCGCCTATCTTTTCCGCAATTCGGTGCAGACCGAGCGGCGTTTTGTACGAACCTTCGCGATTTCCTATCCCGAATTGCGACGTCGATACCCTGAATACGACCGCCGCGTCCCTCCCTTTTTGGTACGAAAGCGTCTGTTCGTTCGTGTCAACGATCACGAAATCTTTCGGAGCGGCAAGCTCCAATTCCTTGCAAAGGTCGCTCAAGCGTTCGATCGTCGCTCTTTTCATCGCCGTGCCCGCCTTGTTTATGTTAACTGAAAAATTGCGCTCTCCATAATAAAAATATTAAAATTATCGTTGATTATCAATACTTTTATTAAAAAATGTGATTCTCATTTGTCAATTAAAACCCAAATCCGTCGGATGAGTCTTTTAAAAAAAATATATTTTTTTTAAATTTCATACCAAAAAAACTTGTAATCGGTTGAGAGCAAATTTTAATTTATATAGTGGTTGGAGGGTGGCCTGTACACTATAGGCGGTATAGGGTAGGGTCATTTGGGTCGGACGTTTAACTAGTAAGGAAAGGACAAAATGGCAGATCAAAAACAAGTAAAAGGGCCGGTGGCCGACGCGATGAACAAAGACGTGTGGCGCATATTTCGGATAATAGCCGAGTTCGTGGAGGGGTTTGAGACCCTCTCTAAGTGCGATCGTTGCGTGACAATTTTCGGCAGCGCGCGGACTGCCGTCGATCATCCGCACTACAAGTTGACGGTTGAAGTCGCTAAGGAGGTCGTGCGCAGCGGTTTCGGCGTGATTACCGGCGGCGGCCCCGGCATAATGGAGGCCGCTAATCGCGGCGCTCACGAGGAGGGCGGCGTCTCCATAGGGCTCAACATACAACTTCCGTTTGAGCAACACGCCAACCCTTACATAAAAACAATGCTCAGTTTCAAGCACTTCTTCGTGCGCAAGGTAATGTTCCTGAAGTATACGTCGGCTGTTATAGTTATGCCGGGCGGGTTCGGCACGCTCGACGAGATGTTCGAGACCCTTACCCTCGTGCAAACGCAGAAGGTGGACTCCATGCCGGTTGTCCTTATCGGGAAGGATTACTGGGCAGGGCTTGTCGATTGGCTGAAAGCCAAGATGCTCGACGAAAACAAGTACATAGACGCCGACGATATTCCGTTGATGTACATCACCGACGACCCGAAGGATGCCGTGCGGGTGATTACCGAGCGTTTAAAGGAAAGCGAGCCTAAATCAAGTTTCGATTTTTAACTGTATTTCAATAATAAACCTATTCATGTAACCTTTATTAAGGAGGGTAGCGGTATGGCAAGACCAGCAAAGAAGAGCGCCGGAGCCGAAACGGCGTCGGCTAAGAAGCGCGTGACGAAGAAGAAGTCCGCGAAGAAAAAGGCGGCGGCGCCGGCTAAGAAGCGCGTGGCGAAGAAGAAGTCCGCGAAGAAGTCGACGGCGGGCGCGCCGGCTAAGAAGGTCGCTAAGAAGAGGGTGGCCAAGAAAAAGGCGGTCAAAAAGACCGGTGTGAAGAAGTCTGTCGCCAAGAAAAAGGCGACGAAGAAAAGGGTCGCGAAAAAGGCGAAATAACCTTGTTCGTACTCTTTGATTTGCCGGGCAGGTCTGAGACCTGCCCTTTTTTATAACGTTAAAAAAAAATTTTACTTTATATTGCGTGCCGCGGCGCGCACGATATATATTCTATACGTTATAGAAATAATAACTCCAAAACCCGATGCCTCAAAATAACCGCGAATGATAGAGTACTCTAAACAAATAAGCGAAAGATGGGGGTTGCCCCACGACTTGGCGGATCTTCTCTGCGCCGCGTACGAGAGGGGCGACTCTCCGTACTACCTAGCGGAGTACAACCCGTACCTCGCGAACGCCACCGATATAGCCGCCATCAGGGAGGCTTACGCTTTCTTAGCCGATATGGAAGAGATATCGGTCAAGCGCAAGCGCGTCGCCAACGCCTACAAAAAAGTCGGCAAGCTGACGCCGGCGCTTGAAAAGCGCATCAACATCGTCTCCGACACTCACGTGCTCGACGACATACTCATCCCGCTGCGCCCCAACCCCAAGAGCAAGGGGCAATTGGCCGCCAAGAAGGGCATTGACGACCTTGCCGACCTGATCGCGGCGCAGACCGAGGAAAAACAGCCCATAGAGGCGATGGCCGAGGCCTATATAGGCAAAGACCCGTCGCTCAAGAGCGCCGCCGACGTCGTACAGGCGGCCAAAGACCTCCTCGCCGAACGCTTCGCCTACGACGACACCGTCAGGGCGATGGCGCGGGAGTTTATGCGCGACGACGGCTTCTTCGAGATCATCCCGAAAAACCGCAAAGACGAAAGGTTCGGCAGGTACGCCGACAAACTCATACCCGTAAACGAATTCACAAACGAAGAGCTGCTCACCCTGTTCGCCGCGGAGGACGAAAAAACCATAAAGTTCAAGCTCAACGTACAACTCTTCCGAATGACCGAGCTGTTCCGCCAGCACTTCATCACAAACCCTGACTCCACCTCCTTCTACTGTATCTGCGAAATCATAGACGATATGTGGCAGCGCTTGCTGCAGCCGTCCATAGAACAAGACGTGAAAGAGGGCATAAGGGAGCAGGCCGAGTCTTGGGCGAAAAAGGAGATCGAGAGCGGGCTGTCTAAGAGATTCGCCGACGAGCAGGCCGCGCCGTCCGTGTTCGTGGTGGATATGTCGGCCAAAAAGGATTACATCGTGGTGGCTGTAAGCGCCAGCGGCAGCCTCTTGGGCGCGACCACCGAGAAAAAACCCGGCGACGGGCGCACGTTCCTCACCGAACGCTTGCGCCAATTCTTCAACCGCCACAGACCGGCGCGCATACTGTGCAAAGAGGGCGCCGCCGAAATCCCGGAGAACTTCATAAAGCAGGCGAACGACTGCCTCACCAACCTCGTGGAGGTCACAAAGGTGAAGGCCGCCCCCGCGAACTGCGACCCGTGCGCCTCCGAGTACATGAAGCAGCGCGAGTTCGCGATACTCGACTCGCGCACCAAGGCGCTCTACGGTTTGGCGATCTCGTTCCTGCAACCGGTCTCGCTCATCACGCGGCTGGGCCTCTCCTTCTACACGGTGCACCAGTTGCAAAAGACGCTGCGCCCCGGAAAGTTCACCGAGGCGGTCGACAGCGTGGTCGAGTACGCTCAGCTTCTCGCCGGAACCTCCATAAAGGACGTCGCCGACTCGCCCATAGCGAAATTCCGTTGCGTCACGAAAGATCTGCTCGCGGCCATTAAGGCGCACGACGCCGCCGACCCTATATGCTCCAAAAACGATCTCTTGCAGGTTAAAGGCATGACGGAGACCGCGTTCAGAAACATGGCCGGCTTCGTGCTCATACCAAACGCCGAAAATCCCATAGACAGATCCGCCGCGCACCCCGACCAGTTCCCGTTCATAGAGCAAGCGGTGAACGACCTCACGGTCTCCCGCGAAACCATAATCGCGAACCCGGAGGTGCTGCTCTCGCAACCGATAGACGACCCCACGCAGAGGGCCTACGCGCAGAGGAAGCTTGTCCCGCAGCTCCAAGTCGCGCAGCGCTATCAGGGCATCGTCTCGCAGAAGTCCAAGCGGAGGGTGAAACTGGGCGACGTCAAGGAGGGCGCCGTAGTCTCCGGCAGGGTGACGAACATCACCCCGTTCGGCGTGTTCGTGAACATAAACGCGGTCTGCGACGGCCTCATCCACATCTCGCAGCTGACCGATCAATATGTGGAAACCCCGGATCAGGTGGTCTCGGTCGGCGATAGGGTAGACGTGCGCATACTTAAGGTCGACACAAAGAAGCGCCGGATATCGCTGTCGCTCAAAAACATCGGCGGCATGGGGAAACACACGTCGGGTGGATCGAAGGTCAAGCCCACAAAGGGACAGTTGGATAATCTGGCCGAGCACTTTAAGAATAGGTAATAAAAGAAGTTTATTTTTGTTTATAAATAAAAACATTGAATCCGGAAAGCGTATTATGAAAAAAAATAATCTCCACGTATCAATACTGCCGGCGTTAACCTTGATAATCATCCAAGCGCTCTTCTCTTCATCCGACGCAGCCATGAAGAATCCGTATTTGGACTCTTTGCAGAGGAACTTCTACGTCGAGGCCTGCAAGTCTAAGCTCTCCGCCGCGGCGAACAAGCCCGATTGCAAGGTGGGGGCGCGGCTCAAAGATTTCATTGAGTGGATGGACAGTATCGGCGGCGCCCCGCACGACAGCGTCTACGGCAACGCGCTCAAATCGCACTACGAGACGCTGGCCGGCAAAACTAAGTACGCCGCCGACATCAAAGGCTGGCCGCTCATCGGCGACGCCTCCGCGCCGCTGACCGTGGTGATGTACTTCTCCGGAACTTGCCCGCTCTGCAAGAGGAACTTCGCCGAACTCTACTGGGAGATCAACTCCGGCAAGCTTAAAGGCAAGGTGAAGATAGTGGCCAAGCCGTTCGGCGTCAACGGCATCAACAAAGCCTTGGTGGCCGCGCACGAAATGGGCCGCTTCGCCGATATCATGCTGCTGCTGGCGCGCGCGGATGGGCGCGTGGACGAGGGGACCGTGTACGATATCGCGGAGTCCATGTTCTTCATTCGGGAAAAGTTCAAAGCCATAGCCGAGTCCCCCGCGGTGGCGGAACGCGTCAACGCCGCCTACGCCGAGGGGAAGAAGAACGGGGTGGAACTGGTGCCCACCTACTTAATCGGCGGGCGGAGGTACGAGAGCGTGAATAATACTTGGTGGATTATTGATACTATGGATTATATGGTTGGTGAGGTAGTAAAAGCTAAATAATAAAGAATAAAAATCTTTTTTAGACGAAGCCTTCGGCTTCATAGGATATGCGGGGCTAAACCCCGCATATAAAATCAAAATCAAAGGCTTTTTTCTTTTGACGTTGACTTTATATGCGGGGTTTAGCCCCGCATATTCTATGAAAGGGCGCGATTTATCGCGCCCTTTCGTCTAAAAAAGATTTAAAGATTTTGACTTTCATCGTCTTCTTTTTTCTTGAAAAGCTTGACCATCTTTTTCACCGCTTCTGGCGCTAAGGATAGGAGGCTTCCGAGATCGCCCAGATCGCCGTTGGTTAGGGGGTGTACCTCTACGCCGCCCTCTTTTGATATTGATATCAGTGCCACGGGGGTGACGGTTACTCCGCCGCCGGTGCCGGCCCCGGAGCTGCACTTGTCGTCTTTGCCGGCGCCGCCGGCGCCGAAGCCTATTGATACCTTGGAGACGGGGACCAGCGTTATGTCGTCGCCCACCTTGAGCGGCTCGCCGAAGACTGTCTCGGTCTTTGCTATGTGGTGAAAGCGGTCTAAGGACACTGTTATGATGTCGGATAGAGACATTTTAGATTTCCTTGATTATATCAATGTCAAAATTCTCAAATTACAAAATAAATATACATTATCCCCGCGCCGTATGTTATTTTATTTATTCATACAAGCATATCCTTAATATTCTTTAATTTGAAGGGCGGAACGGCATGTACATTATCCAAGTAGCCCCGGAGTGCGCCCCCGTCGCCAAAGTCGGCGGCTTGGCGGACGTTATTTTCGGCCTCTCGTGGGAGCACGCGATCAGGGGGAACGACGTCGAGATCATCATCCCCAAGTACGACTGTATGCGCTACGACCAAGTTTGGGGGATGACTGTCAGCCACAACGACCTCTGGGTGCCGTGGTTCGGCGGGGCGGTGCACTGCTCCGTGTGGTTCGGCTTCGTCCACGGGCGCAAGTGCTTCTTCATAGACCCGCACTCCAACGACAACTTCTTCAACCGCCGCACCTTCTACGGTTGCAACGACGACGTCTTGCGCTACGCCTTCTTCTGCAAAGCCACCTTGGAATACCTGCTGAAGAGCGGTAAGCGCCCCGACGTCATACACTGCCACGACTGGCAGACCGGGCTCCTCCCCGTCATGCTCGCCGAGATATACCAGCACCACGACATGTGGCGCCAGCGCGTCTGCTACACCATACACAATTTCAAGCATCAGGGCATCTTCGGCCACGAGATCCTCGCCGCCACGGGTCTGGGCCGCCCCGACTACTACTTCAGCCCCTTGCAGATGCGCGACGACAACAACGCCTCCGTCCTAAACTGCATGAAGGGCGGCATAGTATATTCCAACTTCGTGACCACCGTCTCCCCCAAACACGCCTGGGAGGCCCGCCACACCGGTCAGGGCCACGGTCTGGGCAACACGTTGCATACCCACCAAGGTAAGTTCGGCGGCGTGCTCAACGGCGTGGACTACGGCACGTGGAACCCCGAACTCGACGGCTTTCTCCCCGCCAGATACGGCATTGACAATATAGAAGAGAAGTACAAAAACAAAGACGCCCTGCGCGACCGCTTCTGGCTCTACAAGAGCAACAAGCCCATAATCTCGTACATCGGCAGGCTCGACGAACAGAAGGGGTTGGGGTTAATCTGCCACGCCGCCCACTACGCCCTGTCGCGCGGCGCCCAGTTCATACTGCTCGGCTCGCCGTCCAACAACGCCATTGCCGGACAGTTCGCCCATTTGAGGAATCAATTGGGACAGAGCGTTGATTGCCATATAGAGCTCGGTTTCAACGAAGAGCTCTCGCATCTGATCTACGCCGGTTCCGACATGGTGGTAGTCCCGAGCGCCTTTGAACCCTGCGGATTAACGCAATTAATAGCGTTGCGCTACGGCACCGTCCCCATAGTACGCGCCGTAGGCGGTCTGGCCGACACAGTATTCGACAAAGACTACGCCCACGTAGACATGGGCATGCGCAACGGGTACACCTTCAACGACTTAAATAACGCCGGCTTGGAATCGGCAATGAACAGAGCCATCGGCTTATATTATGATTATCCGGAAGAGTTCAGGAATTTGATGAAAAACGGTATGAGGGCGGATTACTCATGGAATAACCCGGGGACGCATTATTTGAATATTTATGATTTTATAAGGCATAAATAAAGTCAAAGTCTTTAAATCTTTAAAATCAAATTCTTTTTTAGACGAAAGGCGCATAAATGCGCCTTTCATAGGCTATGCGGGGCTAAACCCCGCATAGATAAAATCAACGTCAAAGGCTTTTTTCTTTTGACGTTGACTTTGACGTTTCGGTGAGGGGTTTAGCCCCGAACCGCCTATGAAAGGGCGCGTTTACGCGCCCTTTCGTCTAAAAATGATTTTAAAGATTAAAAGACTTTAAAAGATTTTTAATTCCTATTTTTCTCTAATACTTCCACCTTTTTAGACAGCGTCTCAATCTTACTTTCCATAACATCGATCTTCTTCCGTATCAACTCCGCCATCTTTGCAATCGTTTTCTGTTGTTCCTTGAACAATTTTTCCGCTTTCTCCGCACGTTCGTTGGAAATTATTTTTGTGACTATCGGTTGCGGCGGCAGCATCGGCGTTTGTTGTGTTTGCGGCGGTTGCGTCGTCGCTGTTATTATCGGCATTGTGGTCGTCGTCGGTGTCGGCAGGGTCTCCGACGTCACTATCGGTATGGACGTTGTTGTAGTTCGTCCTATCGCCTTCATCGACCTTGTGTCGTTCCACGCTCTGACGGCTCTTGATATTTTTTCGCTGAACATTGAGTATACCAGCATGAGCGTTATCAGGATCAGCAGCGCCAATAGGATTTTGTTCGTACGGTTGCCGTCTGTGTTTTTCTTCTTTTTTCCGGGCGCCGCCGCGTCTTCTTCGTCCTCGTCGTCGTCGTAGTCGCTTATGTCCGCGGATCGTTTTTGCGCCGACTGGGCGCCGCCGGGTTTGGATTTTGACGGGGCGCGGGGGTCTAAGCGCGTCAGCATGGGTTTAAGGGTTTGGATCGTCATGTCTTTCACCCCTTTAACGGGGAGCGGTTCCTCTTCGTAGTCAAGGCCCTCCCAGTCGTGTTCGAAGATCGCTTTGCCCGCGTGTAGTATGCGGAACGGGGGGGCGTCGTCTATCAGCGCTATTTGCGAGACTAAGTCGATAGACGCGGCGAAGCCCCCTGTTACGGTCATTTCCAAGCCTGAGTTGATGGTCAGCGGCCAGGCGTAGAAGAGCGTTATCTGGCCGTCCGGGGTGACTTCCATGCTGTAGTAGGGCGCCTTGCCCTGCGAGATGTGCTGGAACCAGCGCTGCCCCGAGACGCTTCGCGGTGGCGCGGAGCGGGGCGACTCGGCGGTCACGTCGTTGACCGTGAAGCCGCCGGCGTTGACGCGGAGGATGCGTGTGACTCCCGGGTTGTCGCGCATAAACTCGAAGAGCGCCCGGTTCATGAACTCCATGTCGGGGGAGGGGATCACCTCCTCGTACATGCAGCGGGCGAGGGCGGTCTCGAGGAGGCGGAACTCGCGTTCTATCCGTTGCTTGGGCGGGATAGGGGCGGCCTGCCCCGCGGCGACAGTAGTTATTGCCGCCGCGCAAGCAGTTATCATTATTGCGTTTATTAAAGTTTTTATCATAGTCAATGTCCTTAAAACCATAATCAAAATCAACGGTCCCTACATAAAATATAATTCCAGTCAACGAGCACAGGTTGAAATCCTCGCGAAATTAAATTTTCTTGCATCTCCTCCACCGACCTCCCGTCCGCGATTTCGAACTGCGCGTCCGAGGCGCGTCCGCTGGCTTTGCCTACGGCGGTGCTCACGCCGGCGGACATTTTTGTAGGCCCCAGCGGGAGTATGGCGTCTCGGAATGGCGCCGACTCCCTTGTCGAGACCGTTATCCCGGCGCTCGGCATGAAGAGGCGCAGCGCGGTCATGTATTGGACGAAAGTTCTGTCGTCCACGGTGAAACCGGGCTTGAACTCCTCTCCGGCTTGCGGCCTGAGGCGCGGGAAGGAGGCGCTGACCTCGACGGACGGATGCTTCTCCGCTATGTAGCGCGCGTGCAAACCGGAGAAGAAGGTATCTTTTAGCGGTTGCGCCAAACCCAGGAGCGCCCCGACCGTGGCGCTGCGCATCCCCGCCGCGCACCCGCGTTCGGGGGCCGAGAGGCGGTACTCGAAGTTTGCCTTCGGTCCGCCCTCGTGCAGAGAAGCGTAAACCGCCGCGTCGTAGGTCTCCTGATAAATGGTGAGCCCGTCCGCCCCAGCCTCAACCAATTCGGAGTACTCGCGCTCGTCAAGCGGATAGACCTCTATCGATATCGAGGAAAAGCGCTCGCGCAGTACCGAGACGCACTCCCGAAGATACTCCACCGGCGCCGCCCGCCGCGACTCCCCGGTCAGCATAAGAATGTGCCGCAACCCGGTCGCCGCGATACGCTCCGCCTCCGCCCTGACCTCGTCCAAATTCAAGTGGCGCCGCTTAATCTTATTCTGATGGGCGAACGAGCAGTAAGGGCAACGATTATCGCAGATATTGGAGACATAAAGCGGCGTAAAAAGCAGTATAATATTCCCGCTGCGGCTCCTTGTAATATCTTGAGCGCGCCGCGCCATAATCTCCAGTATCTCCGGAGTAGACGCGGCGGGAGATAGTAGAGCCAGGTAGTCAAGCTCCGTCAAACGAGGCTTGCCTATAACGCGTTCTACCTGAGACGTGGTGACTTTGGCGCAGAAAGCGTCAAAGTCAAAATCCTCGTATCTTTTTAATATATCAGTAAATGGCATTTTAGTCACGCTTATAGTTAAAGATTAAAAGATTAAAGTCAAATACTTTAAATCTTTTTTAGACGAAGCCCCTTCGGGGCTTCATAGGCTATGCGGGGCTAAACCCCGCATAGATAAAATCAAAATAATGTAGTGGCGGCGACGCGAAGCGGCGCATGTTTTGACGTTATCTTTTGACTTTGATTCTATATATGCGGGGTTTAGCCCCGCATATACTATGAAAGGGCGCGTTTACGCGCCCTTTCGTCTGAAAAAGATTTTAAAGAATTTGACTTTACGCGCCCTTTCGTCTAAAAAAGAATTTAAAGATTTTAAAAATTCACTTAATATTAGGAGGTTGAATATGTGCAGTAAACGTTCAGTGTTTGTAAAGGCGGCGTTGGCAGTCGTGTCGGCGCTTGTAGTTGGCGCGTTTGCCCAAGGGGCTGATACGGCGCGCGTGCCGTTTGTTGTAAATGTCAATGCGACCGTTAAAGCGGTACCGGAAGCGGGTACTACCGCTCTCGTCCAGAATGTTCAAACGACGGTGAACGCGAATCAATCGAAAGAGTTAAAAATCCCGCTCCCCACGACAAGCGGCGTGTTGAACGGGGCGCAGAGCAGGCTGAACGCTCCGGCGGTTATCAGCAACCGTGCCGGGAAAGTCACTCTCAGCCTATCCGCGCAATCGTACGGAAACGCGGAAATCTCGCTTTATACGGTAAACGGGAAGCGGATCCTGTACCGTGCGGTCGCCTCGGAAGCGGTCAAAAACATATCTTGCGGGAACCTCACGGCGGGCGCCTACCTGCTGTCGGTTAAGGGAACGAACGGAGGCGCCGTAACATCGCGTCTGACGCACAACGGCGGCGGCTTGGATATCGGCGTCTCATCGGAATCGCACACCGCGCCGCAGTTGGCGAAAAAAGAGGCGGACGGAAAGTGGAAGATAACCGTTTCGGCGTCCGGGTACTCTGATTCGTCGTATACGCTGGTTCCGGTGAAAGGGACGATGGCGACGCAAAATATAACGCTGAGGGCTGCGGCGACTATCACGCA
>JAITFI010000015.1 GCA_031281485.1 Chitinispirillales bacterium
TTACGCCCTTTAACGCCTCGGACAGCGCCTTTATATGCTCCGGCGCGGTGCCGCAGCAGCCGCCCGCGACCGCCACGCCCTTGTCCCTCACAAACGCGGAGACCTTGTCGGCGAACTCCCGCGGCTTCATCTTGTAAACCGCCTTGCCGTCAACGTTGACGGGCAGTCCGGCATTGGGCAGCATGGATACGGGGACGGTGGACAGTTCAAGCAATTTATCTATGTACGGCCCCATCTCGTCAGGCCCGCTGCTGCAATTCATACCGATAACGTCCACCCCAAGACCGTGCGCCGCGCCGAGGAACGCCGATATGTCGCTGCCGAGCAGCATCCGCCCGCCGGCGTCCATAGTAATCTGCGCTTGAATCGGCACATACTTACCCGTCGCCGCCCTAAGTCTGCGTATGGCAATGGCTACGGCGCGTACTTCCAGTAGATCCTGCGAGGTCTCTATCAGCAGAACGTCCGCGCCGCCGTCAATCAAACCCTTAGCCTGCTCGGTGAATACGTCCACCAATTCGTCGAACTGAATTTTGGACAACTCTTTATCGCTTGAAGACGGGAGGAATCCTGTGGGGCCGATTGAACCGCATACGAATCTGTCGCCGCTATTGTCGCTGTTGATACCTGCAAACTTCTCTATAGCCCTCCGAGCCGCCGCCGCCGCCGCCTTGTTGATCTCGTACGCCCTCTCCCCCAGCCCGAACTCCCCGAGTTTCACGCGGCTGCCGCCGAAAGTGTTGGTCTCTATGACGTGCGCCCCCGCCTCAAGGTAACTCGCGTGGATGCCCTCCACGATGTCCGGGCGGGTGACGTTCAGGTACTCGTTGCACCCCGCGTACCCGCCGAAATCGCTCTCGGCAAGCCCCGCTTTCTGCAACTCCGTCCCGAACGCGCCGTCGAAAATGACCGGTTCGCGCCTGCCTATCATCTCCATATATGCGTTTTTCATAAATTTCAGCCTCTTTTGCGCCTCTTTGGGTTGCTTATAGCGGCGTACTATGCGTATCAATATAATATATTCCCGACCGGACGGGCAAATAAATCTTGCGGCGGGGGCGGTATAGTTCGGGGGCTTAAAACCATTAAAGTCAATTTGGCTTTTAAGACTGTTTTGTGAAATATTCCTTGACCCACGCCCCGCCCGTATATTATATTGATAGATAACGCCGGTTTACACCCTAAAAAGGAGAGGCTATGCCCACGAAAACGAGACGTAAACACTATTGTCCGCCGGATATAGAGACGGTGATATACCCGGATGAATATATTGATAGGTTGCAAGCCGAGGCGGAAATCGCGTCGATGCAGATACGGTCGGGCGAGTTGAAACCTATGTCGCTTGAAGATTTGGCGCGGGAACTCGGAGTTGATTTTAAAAGATGAAAAAATATGAAATAGGATATACGGATAATTTTATAAAAGACCTTAATAAATTATCAACCCAAGAGCAGTTATTAGTGCTTAAAACAATAGATATTATGGAAGAAAACCCGTATTATCAATCGTTGCGCACGAAAAAAATGAACGGGCGGCGAAAGTACCAAAGGGAGTTGTTTAAAAGCCGCGTCAATAGGGATATCCGCTTGATTTGGTACTTCGACGACGACAACGATAAAATAATCGTTATGCTCGAAGTCGGACACCACGACGTTGAAAAACAGAGGAAGATACAACGTCATTAACCTTTCGAGCGTACGGACGGTACAATGGATAAACAGCCTAAGTTCACGAGGTTCGACGTTATGGAGCACCTCACGAGCGAAAATACCGCGAGGCTTTACTTGGAAAGCATGCGCGAAGACGGAACGGAAGATGAAATACGGCTCGCCGAAGACGACGCAAGACGGGCTTGCGCTCGGTACGGTCTTAATCCTGCGGCGGTTGGTCTGATAACCGAAAACAAGTTGCGCGAAACGGTTACCGCGTAACCACCCCCCGATTCCCAAAATGACAAAAAACGTGACGGAAAATATATGAAATATTCCTTGACAGACGTAACCGACATATATTATTTTGATATACCTAATCACGACCCGCCGTCCGCAGGGCGGGGAATACGCTCAGGTGACGGGGCAAAACTAATCTTGGGGACGAGGGGATCATGACGTTCGGAACACTCTACACGCTGACCGCCGGCACGACCGCCTCGCCCGACGACCGCTCAGACGGCAACCGCGACCGCACGCGCCGACGCGCAGAATCCCGCGTCCCCCCCCCCCCCATATAGGCGCAACGCCCTCCAAAAATCAAAAAAAAACGCCCCTCGCGCGCGCGAGAGAGCCTATCAATACAAACGAATCAACCCGCCGACATACGCAGAAACCCCGCCCGAAAACCGTCTTGACCCGTCCCGCGCACGGGAAACAAGGAGGGCCTGTAATGAGTAACGCCGAAAGCAATTCGATCCAGATTATCCAAATGCACCAATTGCGCAACGAGGAGCATTTCACGCTTCACTCGGAGATCGCCGCCCTGCTCGGCGGCGCGTCCGCCGGAGCGCTCCGCGCCGCCGACGCCGCGCTCGCGGGGCTTACGCCGTATGTCGCCAAACTGGAACAGCGCAACAACGCTTTTAAAGCCCTGCTCAACACCCGCAACGAAGAGACCGCCGCCGCGACGGGGTCGGCGCACATCGCCGTAAAGGACGCGCGGTCGGCGATCGACAAAATCTACGCGAGAATCAGACTGCGCGTCAACTCGTATGTTGACGACGAAACGCCGAATCCGGCGATTGACGCTTTCGTCGCGCAGCTCAACGTCATCGTCAAGAGGTTCAACACGCTCGCGGCGCATCACCACCATAAGAAGGGAGTGGACGGAGACGCATCTTAAAAATCATAATTCAGACAACGTTTTAACTTTTTAACTAACTTACTTTTAACAAACAGAATGGAGGTAAAAATGAAGAACGCTATACTCAAATTAACTGTGTTGGCTGTTGTTATGTTATTCTATACTTGCGACTCGTATATTGCTGGTAGGAGTATATCTTCTGGGTATGCAGAACGCGGTAACCGGTATACCTCTTGTCAACCTCGCGCCCCTAGGTATGATACTAAAGAAAGACCCCTTACACAATGGGAGTGTGTCCAATTCTGTAACAAGACGTGTAGACAAGCGAAGGCAGTTCGTGTGAACTATAGTGGTAACTTATGTGAGTGTGATAGTGTTCCGCGTAATTTATCGCACGTGGTTTATGTGGGCAACACAAGTTCAGATGACCAATGTAGTAAAATGGCGCATAATGCGGGATATTTAAACTATTTTTACGATTATGGTAAATGTTCCGCTGAACTCAAATATGAACTCATTGGTACAGACATAACAAAGGCGGAGTGTCTTGATATGGGGAAACAGATAGGATCACCAGGTCATTACATTGGACAGCCGCCAAATGTTGTTTACATCCCTGAAACGAAAAAATGCTATTCTTTTGAAGACTGGCGTGATAGATATTGACACAGACGGAATAAAGTTCCTCGTCCTCTTCGATGGGGTCGGGAGCGTTATGGGGCTGGCGGGTCGGCAAGTGTTCACCGCGTTCCCGCCCCCCCGCCCGTCGCGTCGCCGTCGCGTCCCCGTCGGTCGTCCCATCCGTACGGATCGAGCACAGGGGCGGTCGGGTGGTCGGGGGGTCATCTTTGTGGTCGGTGGGGTCGGTGGGTTCGGTTCGGCGAGGCGGTGCAGGTGGGGTCGCTCCCGTCATGCCGCCTACCGATATTCAGATTTTTTCAAGTATCCGTTGTTTTTCAATATCGTGATGTCCGACACGGAGTATAACGATTATTTGGCTGTTCCGGAATTTCCACAGTAGTCGAATACTGTCATTGACGCGGGTCCGATACAGGTTTTCTTTTCCCTTTACCTTTATGGTCTGATAGCGTGAGTTGTTATTTAAGATTTCGATTTTTTCGAGAACCGCCGTTTTATCCTGCTTGGAAAGTTTTTCAAAATCTTTTTCAAATTTCCCAGTAAAAAAGATTTCGTGCCTATCCATTTTTCAAATTAACTCCGTGCTTCAAGGCAAAGGCCTTCAGGTCGATGGGCTTTAGTTCGCCCCGGTCGATCTGCCGGAACGCCTCTTCCGCTTCCCGTTCAATCTCGTCAAGAAATTCCTCCGAATATTCCTCATCATCTTCGGCGTCGATTTCTTCAATTTCAATATTCGGCGGATATTTTATCGTCGGCTTTGGCATTTCTGCGGTAATCATGGTTAAATCCTCCTTTGTTATAATATAGAATACGGATGTTAAAAAGTCAATATTTTTGTAAAAAAGCGTTCCGGCGCGTCCGCCCCCTCGTCTCCGTCGGTCGTCCCATACGTCCGGAGCGAGTCCCGGTCGTCAGCGTCGGCGGGGGGTCATCTTTGGGGTCGGTCGGGTGGCTCCCCGTCCCCATTCCGTCGTCCCCCCGTCCCTAAAAGATTAATTTGACATTGGTTGTCGGCGGGAATTATCTTTAAAGGAGTGATATTCGTTGCAATTATAACGAAAAGGGGACATAATGACGCAACTGGTAGAGAAGAACTGGCACTTGGTGGAAGAGATGACCGAGCGTCTCAAGGCGTTGAACCCGTACAAGGTCATTCTGTTCGGCTCCTACGCCGCCGGCAATCCGACGGAAGACAGCGATCTCGACGTGGCGGTTATTTTGGACTCTGACGAGATTGCTGATAATTTCAGTAAATGGATGGCGCGGCAGCGTCCTGTGTCAGGCGCTGTCATGGAAATCCGTTACAAAATCGCTATGGATGTTCTTGTGTATTCAAAAGCCGAAATAGACTACCTAAAAGCGGAAGGAAATAGTTTCATAGAGGAAATAGAGAGCACTGGGAAGGTTCTATATGAAAAGTGAAACCTCTGGGTGGGTGTTTTTTGCCAAAAACGATATGCTTACGGCAGAATTAATAATTGACCGTGCTGAATTAACGGGGGAAGTCGCGTTTCATTGTCAGCAGGCTATTGAAAAGTACTTTAAGGGCTATTTGGTTGAGTACGGCAATGAACCCCCTAAAATCCATGATTTGTTGAAGCTATACTCGGAAGTAAAGAGTATCAAAGATTGGAATTTGGACAAAAACATACTTAGAGACATTAGTGACATATATACGGTAACACGTTATCCGGGGAATATAGGTATGACGCCCGATGGACGTCTGCCGACAATGGAAGAAGCCCGAAGTTATTGGGAGTTTGCCAAGAAGGTCGAGGCTGTTTTCACGGAGTTGGTCGGAAAATAGAATAACCCGCTCCCATCCCCCTGCGTCCCCGCCGGTCGGTGGGGGTCATCGGGTGGTCATCTTTGGGGTCGGTCGGGCGGCGCAGGTGGGGTCGCCCCCTTTCAATAAATTTGACATCCGCCGCCGCCGGATATTATCTTACGTACATTAAACATCCACCGCAAGCCACGTCGTAAAACGGGAGGATATTATGGGCAAGAGAGATACAGATACCGACGACGATTACAATTTCGTAGACGTTGAGGACGACGACGAAGACGACGGCGGCGACGGCTTGGCTTTCGACTTTCTAACGCCGCAAGAGTCCTCCAAGCCCTACACCGTGAGCGAAATCAATTCAGGTATCGCCCAAATCCTCGAGGAGCGTAACACCTTAGTTTGGGTGGAGGGCGAGTTGAGCGGGTGGAAGCGTTACTCAAGCGGGCACTGTTACTTCAAGCTGAAGGACGAGCGCAGCCAAATTCCTGGAGTGATGTGGAAGTCGGCGGCTGTCAAGCTCAACTTCAATCCGAGCGACGGTATGGCGGTTTTTGCCATCGCGTCAATAGGCGTTTACGAGAAGGCGGGGTATTATCAGTTGAGCGTCCACCGGTTGATGCCGGCGGGCGCGGGGGCGCAGAGTCTCGCCTTTGAGAGATTGAAAGCGAAATTGTTGAAAGAGGGGTTGTTCGACGAAGCCCGCAAGCGTCCTCTCCCCCGCTCCGTCTCGACGCTCGGCGTAGTTACAAGCAAGAACGGCGCGGCGTTGTGGGACATAGTGCGCGTCGCGGCGAAGCGGGCGCCGCAGACGGACATCGTCGTCGCCGACACGCCGGTTCAGGGCGATACGGCGGCGGAGAAGATCGCGCGGGCGATTCGCATGATGAACGATTTCGGCGGGATCGACGTGATGATAGTCGGGCGCGGCGGCGGGTCTGCGGAGGACTTGTCGGCGTTCAACGAGGAGGCCGTGGCGCGGGCGATTTATGACTCCGAGATACCGATAATCTCGGCGGTCGGTCACGAGATTGATTTTACGATTGCGGATTTCGTGGCGGACGCGCGGGCGCCCACCCCGTCGGCGGCGGCGGAGGCGGCTCTGCCCGATACGGCGGATGGCCGGCGCTACTTCGAGCAGTGTTCGAGTCGGTTTGCCGTGGGGATCAACAGATATTTCGCGGAGATAAACGGCAGGGTCAACGACATCAAATACTCTAAGGCGTTGACACGTCCGTTGCGTATGCTGGCGGAGGCGGAGCGGTCGTTGGACGAGGCGGGCGGGCGCATTTGCCAATCAATAAAATCAATGATTACGACAAGCGACATGCGGTTGATAAGCGTCGCGGGGCGGCTGAACTCGCTTAGCCCGCTGGCAGTGCTGGGACGGGGGTACTGCGTCGTCACTGATGGCGGCGGGACAACGGTAAAGAGTGTGAGCGGGGTCGAGGTTGGCGACATTGTCAGCATTCGGCTGGTTGACGGGACGGCGGGGGCGGAAATAAAGTCAAAATATTAAAATCAAATTCATTTAAGGGGAGGGCTACGCCCTCCCTCGCTCCAACCAAAATGGCTTCGCCATTTTGTTTTCCGCTACCCACCCTGCGGGAGGATGCGCCCCAGTGGGGCGCGGTTATCCTGCCCCGCAACGCCCCGTCGATAAACAAGCGCCGCTTCGCGTCGCAACGTCAACCCAATTCAATCATCTTATCTATGCACCCCCGCGCAGCCGCGATTGTAGCGTCGTCCAATATTACCTCTTCTCCCCCGTCCCCCCGCAGACAGTTCAGCACATCGACCAAAGACGTTATTTTCATGTTGGGGCAAATCAGCCTTTTGGATAAGGGGTAAAAGCGTTTGTCTTGACCTATACATTTATACTGCAAATTCTCCACTATGCTTATCTCCGTACCGATTATAAATTCGTTATGGCTCGACTTCTCCGCATAGTCCATTATCGCCGACGTCGAACCCACAAAATCGGCGAGCGCCACGACGTCGGGGGTGCACTCGGGGTGCACCAGCAGCAACGCGTCGGGAAAGGCTATTCTCGCGTCTTCCACGTCTAATGGGGTTACGGCCATGTGGATCGGGCAGCCGCCTTTCAGCATCTGTATCCTCTTTTCGGGCACCTGCTTTGCCACGTAATTGCCGAGATTTGAGTCGGGGATGAATAGGATACCCTTGTCTGGAAGCTTTTTGACTATCTTCACGGCAGAGGAAGAGGTCACGCACACATCGCAGACGGTCTTCAGATCCGCCGTCGTGTTGATGTATGCGACGACGAGGCAGTCCGGTTCTTCCTCTTTGATAGTTAAGACCAGCTCCTTGTCGATCTGCTCCGCCATCGGGCATCCGGCGGCGGGGTTGGCGAGGAGGACGGTCTTCTCCGGGGAGAGGATTTTGACGGTCTCCGCCATGAACTTGACCCCGCACATGACGACGGTCTTCTGCGGCGCTTTGGCTGCGGCGACGCTCAGTTGGTAGGAGTCGCCGGAGAAGTCGGCGACCTCAATGATCTCGCGGGCCTGATAGCTGTGGGCGAGGAGGCAGATGTCCTTCTCGCGTTTCAGGCAGGCTATCTCTTCTTGGATCTCTTTGACTGTCATATTTCGGCATCCTTAGTTTTTTACGGTCCATTTATAAAATATAAGTCAGCGGCGTAAAAAAGGTCAAACTTTTTTGAACTATATCAACCGCTCCATAAGCAGCATGATCCCCCCCGTTATAATCGGAACCGCGAGGTTGTCGTTGATCGTCAGTTTATTTGTTATCCTCAGCGGTATCAGCTCGAATATCGTTATTGACAGCGACGACACCGCCGCGACTGACAGCGGGATCTTGCCGTGCCAAGGGCAAGGATCCGTGTCCAATAGCCACGGCAGGTACGGGAATAGGGCGTAGAATAGGATCATGCACATGGCGAAGCAGGCGGAGCTGCCCTCTAGGCTCTTCTTGCCGATCTTTATCCGGCCTACGCTCAACCCGACTATAGCGGCTATAGCGTCGCCTAAGATGAAGAGTGTTAAAACCATGAATGATATGTACTTATGGTTGATGAAGATCAGCGAACAGATCAGCGCGGCGGCTATGACGTAGGTGCTTCCGGTGACCTTTTTGTCCTCTTCCTGCCTGAGGAGGTGCCCGAAGCAGACGAAGAAGATCTTCTGCACCGCCGGTATGCGGAAGCGCAGGCTTTCCACCGCGATTGAACCGATCACCAAGAAGGCCAGTATCCCGATGGGCACGGCGTCGTGTACGCCGAAACGCGGCAGATAGAATATTCCGGCGGGCATTAAAAGCGCGAAGAGGTGGAGTAACTTCCTTGTGATCTCCTCTTTCCTGAGGGCCATATTATTTTTTCTCCTATAATGATTATGTACGTCCGTTGGTAATAATATATATTATAGTTCGTGAACGGCGCTGTTTTTTTGGTTCGCCTTATTGATACACGCTTCCGGTATGGATAAAAACCATCTTTTGCGGAGATAATGACTATGTCTATGAAACCTATAGTGTTAGCAATGCTGATCTGCGACTACTACTACCGTGACCACCACACCGGCAAGAGCATTTTGACCGGGACGTTCAGTTCCATCAACTGCGGCGGTTTCCCTACGAAACACGGCAACTGCGCTATTTACATAGCGTTAACCGACGTGGCCGCCGACAGTTCGGCGCAGTTGATCTTCCGCAAGGAGGGCGGCGCCTTTTCGATGTCGATCCCCCCGTGGGAGGTAAAGCGCCCCGACAACCGGCGGGCGGTCGTGGAGATAGGCGGCAACATAAACGGTCTGCCGCTTCCGGAAGAGGGCGAGTACGAGTTCGTTCTGCTGTGGAACGGCATGGAGATAGCCAGCCGGCGAATGGTGGCGGCGGCCATGAACATGCAGGGCGGAGCCGGCGAAGAGCAGTTCGAGGAGATATAAGAATATGGACGCGGCCGCGATAATCGTAAAAATCATAGGATTGGTACTGTTTCTCTTTACGGTACGCTCCGTTTATAGGCATTTTAAGGATAAGATTTGCAAGCGCTCCCCCGCTCAAACGCAACAGCCCGCACCTACCGATAAACATACGCCGGAGCAGCAGCAACACTCAAAGGCCGAACACGCGCTCAACGCTTTCCTGCTGTACGCGTGGTTTATCTTCATGACGGCGCTGTCGCTGGGGATGATCATCAATAACTGATTTTTCGCTATGAAATTTAAACTGAAGAGCAACTACACGCCCGCGGGCGACCAGCCACAGGCCATCGACGAGATTGTCGACGGCATAAGCCGCGACGCCCGATATCAGGTGCTGCTCGGCGTGACCGGGTCGGGCAAGACCTTCACAATGGCCAACGTCATAGAGCGGACGCAGCTGCCGACGCTCATCATCTCCCACAACAAGACTCTCGCGGCGCAGTTGTTCCAGGAGTTCAAGGAGTTCTTCCCGGACAACGCCGTCGAATACTTCGTCAGCTTCTATGACTACTACCAGCCGGAGGCGTACATTCCGAGCACGGATACGTACATCTCCAAGACCTCTATGATAAACGACGAGATCGACCGTTTGCGCCTTAAAGCCACGAGCTCTCTGCTCTCCCGCCGCGACGTGGTGATCGTCGCCAGCGTCTCGTGCATATACGGGATCGGGTCGCCGGAGGCCTACGAGGGGGCGGCGGTCAAGATAAGCGTCGGCCAAGAGTTTACCCGCCGCGATTTTTTGATAGCGCTCTCAGATATGCAGTACGTGCGCAACGATATGTCCCTGCAGCGCGGCAGCTTCCGCGTTAAGGGCGACGTCATTGAGGTCCAGCCCGCCTACGAGGAGGACGCGGTGCGCATCGAGACCTTCGGCGACAGGATTGAGGCCATCAGCTACATATCTCCGCTAACCGGCAAAACGAAACAGAAGTTTGAAGAGGTGACCATCTTCCCGGCGAAGCACTACATGACCACCGGCAACGTGACGATGAAGAACGCGGTAGACCGCATATCGGAGGAATTGGACGAGCGTCTCTCCGTTTTGCGCAATTCCGGAAAGCTTGTGGAGGCGCAGCGGCTGGAGCAGCGGACGCGCTACGATATGGAGATGCTGACAGAGGTGGGCTACGTAAACGGCATAGAGAACTACTCCCGCATCCTCGACGGGAGGGATCCGGACTCGCGCCCGTATACATTGATCGATTTCTTCAAGCCGCCGTATTTGCTGATCATCGACGAGTCTCACGCGTCGCTGCCGCAGATACAGGGGATGTACAACGGCGACCGCGCCCGCAAAGACACGCTCGTCGACCACGGCTTCCGTCTCCCCTGCGCTCTCGACAACCGTCCGTTGAAGTTCAGCGAGTTTGAGGAACTGGCCGACAAGACGCTCTTCGTCTCCGCGACGCCGGGCGACTACGAGTTGGAGAAGAGCGGCGGCGTAATCGTCGAGCAGGTGATCCGCCCCACGCACCTTGTAGACCCGCCCATAGAGCTGCGCCCCGCAACCAACCAAGTCGACGACCTCATCGACCAGTTGCGCACAACGGCGGAACGCGGCGAGCGGGCGCTGGTTACCACGCTTACAAAGAAGATGGCCGAGGATTTGACCGAGTACCTCGGCTCAATCGGCCTGCGCGTGCGCTACCTGCACTCCGAGATCGACACGCTGGAGCGCACCGAGATACTGAAGGACCTCCGCACGGGGGAGTTTGACATACTGATCGGCATAAATCTGTTGCGGGAGGGTTTAGACCTGCCGGAGGTGGCGCTTGTGGCGATACTCGACGCCGACAAGGAGGGCTTTTTGCGTTCCACGCGCTCAATCGTGCAAATCGCCGGACGCGCGGCGCGTAATATTAACGGGAGGATAACCCTCTACGCCGACACGGTAACCGAATCAATCAAGAGGGCGATGGAGGAGAGCGAACGCCGGCGCAACAAGCAGCTTGCCTACAACAAGGAGCACGGCATCACCCCGCGCAGCGCGGAGAGGCGGATCGAGACAATGATCTCGCCGTACGGGGCCGAAGCGCCGGAATCCGACTTAGCCGAGGCCGCGGAACCGGGCGTCAGATACGGTAAAGGCGGCAAGGGCAAGCGGTCTGCCAAGCAGAAGCCTGACGCAAAGCAGCGCGGGCGCGGTCAAAGAATCTCTTCAATAAATATGGGAAATAACCGATTATTAGAAATAGAGGCCGAGATGATCGAGGCCGCCAAAAATTTGGACTTCGAGCGGGCAGCGCAGCTTCGCGACAAGATAGCCGCAATGATACAGACAACGGAACGGCCGTCGTGGATATCCCCGGTTGAACAGTTGCGCGACACGATAACGAAGAACGAGAGGAAAAAATGACAAGAGAAGAAGCGCTGTCAGAGATCAAAAACTTCCGCAGCATAGAAACCGTCATCTTCGCGATGCGCATCATAGCGAAGATCGGCACGGTCGCGGATATATTCACGCTCATGCCAATCGCCACGAACAACCAATCCAACGCGTCGATAAGGAAACTCGCCACGGACGCGATCTGTTCAATCATCAAAGAGAGCCTGATCACCAGATTCAACGAACTGACACCGGATATGCGCCAAAAGTTGGCCAAAATACTGCAAACGCTCGACCCCAAGATCATCAACGACCTCAGCAAAGACCTCTTCTCGAATGACACCGAGCGGCGCCTCTCCGCGTTGCAGATGCTCGGCATCCTGAGACGCCATCCAAGAGTAAAAGATATAGTCGCCAAGCTGCTGCAAGACAAAGACACCAAAATCAGGGCGACCGCCATAGCACTGCTCGGCAAAATGATGGGCCCGAACGACCAGCACATGGTGCTTATGCTCTTAGGCGACGACGACAAGCGCGTGAGGGCGAACACGGTGGAGGCGCTGGAGAGCATGGGAAACCCGGAGATGATCCCCATCCTCAACCCATACCGCAAAGATCCAAACAACCGCATAAGGGGAAACGTTTTGAAGGCCCTCTACAACCTCGGCCAAACCGACATTGAGGAAGACCTGTTAGATATGCTGACATCGACCGAACCTTTGCAAAAAGCCTCGGCGCTGTGGGTCGTAACGCAGACAAAATACGGCGAAGGCAACAACAAAAGGGTGGTCGACGCCGCCGGAGCATGTCTGCTTTGCGACAACAAGATGGTGCACAGAAACGCGGAAGCGGCGCTGACGGCGCTCGGGACGCCGAGGTGCACGGGGTACATTAATTACTTGGGCAGAATTTTCATATTTCCGTAGTCGTCAGGGGGAAGCCAGCATATTAGTCTGAATGAGGATGTTGGAGCCCATGGAGTGGCGCTCGGCGTAGAAGACGCGCAGGGTATGCAACCTACCTATTTCAGAGGCTGGCAACACATTTGAAAGCTGAAAGCTGGCGGACTCCTCGCTGTGTATCCCGCCGATATCAAGAACCAGCTTGTTGTCTATGAAGACCCAAACGTCGTCGTCGCCAGTAAAGTTAAACGTCATCCCGGACTTGGCGCTGAACGGAAACTCCAACTCCATTGTAAAGGCGAAGTTGTGATTGGGGCTACCCTCGGATACCCACTCGTTCCCGAAACCCCTGCCGTCTATCCAGAAAAAGCCGTTGTTGCCTCTCCTTGCGAATTGATACATACCGGTAGTGGAATTTGTCAGGCGGAAGGGTAAGGAGTCCTTGATAACGATGTTTTTGAACGATGTGTCGTGACCAACATCGGCATTCTGTTCAACAAGCATGACGGTCGAACTCCATTCGTTGTTAAAAGATTGCCTGATACCCGGCGCCGGATTGTACAACGGCGCCCTGTTTTTGCCCTTTGAGTACGGGCCGTCCATGTACGTATTCCAATCGCGGAACCAATGGGCTATGCCGTAATTACGCATAGGGTTCCTCCCCAACCTAGGCTTGTTTTCACTATCGAGCGTGCTGTCCACCATACCCCTCTTTATCTCGCTCGTGTGCGGTTGCTCAAACTCCGGGTTGGACCTATCGGAGTGGTAATCGTAGAAAGTTACCGGTATCCATAAGGTATCCGGCAGCTGTCCGTCCACGGAACCGCAAACCGTCCCCGTCAACATCGCTACCGCCCTCGTCTCCTTGTGGCTAGCGTCCAGCGCACAAGTTCTTGTCTCCACCCCCGGAGCGTAGCAAGTCGGCTGAGTTGTTACCGTCCACTCGCCCCACGTATGTACATGATCGGTCGGCGGCGACGTCGGTATCTCACCCCCCTGCTGAAAATTCACCGTCAGCGTCACCGGATTCGTCGGCATGGTAAAGCGCGTCGCCGCGCTGCCCGCATTGGCAAAAAACACGGTCGTGTCTGTCGTCGTCCATTCTTGGAACGTATAGCCTGACGGAGGCGTTCCGGCATTTATGGAGACTAACGATCCGGCCGCGTAAGCACCCCCGCCAATAGTGCCGGTACCGGTGCTTGAAATTGTCACCAAGTATGTGGAGGACGCGGCCGTACCGTCCAGCACAAAAACCGCTGTCGCGGTCACCGGATTCTGCGGCATGGTAAAGTGTGTCGCCGCGCTGCCCGCGCTGGCAAAAACCACGTCCGTGTCGTTTGCCGTCCATTTTTGGAACTTATAGCCGGTCGGAGTCGTTCCGGCAGTTATGGAAACTCTCGATCCGGCAGTATAATTGCCGCCGCCGGTAAAACCGGAACCCGCGCTCGAAATTGTCACCCAATTGGCCACAGACGGCGCATCCGGCGTCCCAACGCCATTATTCGAGCCGTTTTCATTGCCGCACCCCGACAAAGCAACCGACACGAATGACGCCGATATCGCAACAAGCAATAGCGCTCGACACTGCTTATTGATGAACCGCATAATATAAACCTCTTTGATGAATCGTTAAATCATACTGTTAATAAATAATATAAAAACCGTCCAAAGTCAATAAAAAAGGGTTTTTTTCAAACCACGCCTATGCCGGCGGCAACGTCTCATTCATACTTCCGACGCGGTAACCCAATAGATCGACCGACACGTATGTGAATCCGTACCCCTTTATTTGCGTATAGATTTTCTCTCTGTTTTCTCTGTCCGTCAGTATCAAAAAACCGGCCTCGTCAGTCTCAATCCGCGCCACCCCGCCGTGGTGGCGCACCCGCACTTGTTTCAAGCCCATGTCCAATAAAAATTGCTCCGCCCTATCGATCATGTTCAATTTTTCCGCCGTGATGGTTTCCCCGTATGGAAAGCGCGAGGCGAGGCAGGCGAACGGGGGCTTGTCCCACACCGCGAGCCCCATCTCTTTCGATAACGTTCGGATCTCCGCCTTCGCCAATCCGACGTGACGGAGCGGGCTCTTTATCCCCTGCTCCATGACGGCCTCGAGTCCCGGGCGGTAGTCGCCGTCGTCATCGATATTTGAACCCTCGACGATATGCTCAACGCCCTCATCTTCCGCTATAGCCCGTATTTTTTTGAATAACTCAGTCTTGCAGAGGTAACAGCGGTTGACCGGATTTTGCGAGAAGCCGTCGATACGCAGTTCGTCGCTATCGCATATAATATGCCGTATGCCCTCGTTTTCGCAAAACGCGGACGCCGCCGTCAATTCACGCTGCGGAAAGGCGGGGGAACGGGCGGTAACGGCTATGGCGCGGTCACGCAGAACGTCGTGAGCCGTTCTCAATAAAAAGGTCGAGTCAACCCCGCCGGAAAAAGCCACGGCCACGCTGCCGAGGTCGCGCAAATATTGCCGTAATTGTTCATATTTATTAGTATTGATAATAATTACTCCTTCTTTAAAATCTTTTAAAATCAAATTCTTTAAAATCTTTTTTAGACGGAAGTGCGCGATAAATCGCGCCCTTCCATAGAATATGCGGGGCTAAACCCCGCATATAAAATCAAAATCAAAGTCAAAGGCTTTTTTCTTTTGACGTTGACTTTATATGCGGGGTTTAGCCCCGCATATCCTATGAAGCCGAAGGCTTCGTCTAAAAAAGATTTAATGTATTTGACTTTGTTTCAGCCTTTACGGTAAATTCCCACCATTGTAACATCGTCATAGGGATCTGCCCCGGCGCAGTGTTCTTTCAGCGCGTCTTTCACTCTGTCAACCACGTCGTCGAGCGAGGAGTACGGTCTTTCTATCAGTTCTGCGAAGCGCTTTTGCTGTAGGAATTCGCCCTTTTCGTTTTTCGCCTCGATAACGCCGTCTGTGTAGAGCAACAGCATCTCGCCGGGTTGCAGGGTTAATTTCTCTTCGCGGTATTTGAGGTCGTCTTTTATGCCTACGCCTACGGCCGGGCCTGTGGGAGGAAGCCACTTGGCGATCTTGCCATCCGGTTGCAACAGCGCCGGCGGGTTGTGTCCGGCGTTTATATATGCCACCTCGCCGCTTTTTGGGTCTACTAAGGCGAAGAACATCGTGGCGTACATGAAGCGTCCTTTGGAGGTGTGGTGGTGATGGACGATGTAGCGGTTGGTCAGTTCCACGGCGTTGAGCGGGTTGGCCGTGCCCTCGGCGGAGTGCTCTGAGAAGGCGCGGATCAGGCTGCGTATCAGGGACATGAAGAGCGCCGCGCCTACGTCTTTGCCTGAGACGTCGGCTATGACAAAGGCGAACCGTCCGTCCTCTAAGGCGAAGGCGTCGTAGAAGTCGCCCGATACCTCGCGGGCGGGCATGAAGAGCGCGCGAGACTCCCAGCCGGGCGGTTGCGGCATGGACTCCGGCAGGAAGCTCTCCTGTATCGTTCTGCCTATTTGCAGTTCGCGCTGTATCGCCTCTAAGCGCAGGTGCTCCTTTTGACGGAGAACTTCCAACTCTTTGTACGCCTCTTCGAGTTTGAGGGTTTGCTCTTGGATTTTTTTCATCAGGAGCGCGCCCTGCAAAGCGCCGCTCAGGTGTTCGCCTACAATGTCGTATATGTAGCCGGTGAGCGGGCCGTCTTTGAATACGGCCATCCCCAACTGTTCGTTCTTGAAGTGGAGCGGCTGCACTATCACGTGGTACGGCTCTTGCGAATCTTTAAGCCCGCCAAGCACTAAGTCTTTTGTGGGGAAGAACATGTCGTTTTGCGCCATCGAGTCTTTTTTCCCGTGGCGCAGGGCGATTATCGGCTTGGAGTTGAGAAAGTCTTTGGTTGATTTATCGTAGAGCGAGAGTGAGAAATCGTTTATCTCCAGCCTTGGAAACATCTTGACTATGGCTTGCGAGAGCGTAGGGATGTCGAATGAGTTGGCTATGGAGTGCCCCACCGAACGCATGAGCGCGGCTTTCTGTTCCGCTTGCAGGCGCTTGTGCGCTTGCTGTCTTGTGGCCGCTTCGCTGAATAGGTTGTAACTGTCGTGCAGGAGGTTGTCGGCGATCTCCGCCCTTGCCGGATCTAAGCCTTGCGTGAATTTGCGTATGGTTACGAGTATCTTCTGCCATTGTAGGATGTCGTCGCTCTCTGCCGCGGCGAGCGTGGCGGCGCGGACCATACGGTTTAGCGCCGATAGGAAAACGCCCGTTCTTGTTCCCTCGACTTCATCAAAGAAGGACGAGGCGATCTCCCTCAGGTCTTCGTCGTCTATGGACGCGCCCATCTCCATGGCCACGAAAGAGAAGAGCTCCGAAGTGAGGTGCTCTTTTAAGTGGTCGATGTTGTTGGACAGGCGTTGGATGATTGAGAATGTGCGCCTGTCAAGCGCGTGGTTGGGGTTGATGAAGCAGCCGCAGGATTGCCGTATGGATAGCGGCGTTTGCAAAGATGTGCGCCGCGGGACCTCTTTGCCGTTCATTTTCGTGACCAAGAGTTCCACGGCTGTGCGCCCGATTTCGTAGAGCGGCTGCTGCACCGTGGTGAGCGGCGGCGTGGTCAGGGCGCTCTCCTCTATGTCGTCGAATCCGGTTACCGCGACGTCCTCCGGCACGCGCACGTTGCTCTCCAAGAGCGCCTCTATGGCGCCCAGCGCGGTCTCGTCGTTGGCGGTTACCAAAGCGTCGAATTCAATGCCCCGTTTGAGGAGGTCGAGCGTGGCCTTGTAGCCGCCGTTGCGCGAAAAGTCGCCGGTGGCGATACGCTCCTCGTCGCAGGCTATGCCGAGTTCCTTCAGGTATTTTCTGAAAAAATCGAGACGCTGGTCGGCGTCTAAATTGCCCTTGGGGCCGCTGATGAAGGCGAACTTCTTGCAATCGTGCGAGTGCGCCAAGTGCGAGATCAGCCCCCTCATTCCCGACGCGTTGTCCACGATTACGGCCGGGATATGTTCAAGCGCCGGAGCCAGCGAAACCGTCGGCAACGCGCTGAAACGCTCCATGAATTTGGCGAACTCCATCTCGGATATGAAATTGTTGAGCGTTCCCGATATTATGACGCCGTCGAACTTCGACGTGTCTATGTGGTTGTAGATGATATTGCGCTGTACTTCGTATGGGTTTTGCGGCGATATGCGTAACGCGCCGCCGGCAAAACAAACAACGTTGCAACCGTTCTCCTTGGCGCAATCGACTATGCCGGGCCACAGAGACGCATAGTAGAGGCCCGCGACGCCTTCAAGCAATAGGCAAATATTTTTCATCGTCTTAAGCCTTTAGCCCATGGTCACGTTAACTTCGTGCGTCTTCCCGTCCGTAAAGGCGGGGATGACAGGTTTGTCAAGCGTCTTTCCGTCAACGGATATTGATTTTACGCCCTTGCAGACGCGCCCCGGATTCTCAACGTTTATCACATAGCGGCATCCTCTGAAATTGCGCTCCACGGAGAAGCGCTTCCAATCGGAGGGGACGCACGGATCGACTAAGAGGCCGTCCATCTGCGGGCGGATTCCCATTATGTATCGGCTCGCCGCTTGATATGTCCACGACGATGTTCCGGAGAGCCAGCTGTTGCGCGCAAGTCCGAAGAGCGGGTGCTCGTCGCCCAAAATGTTCTGCGGGTAGACGTAGGGTTCGCACTCGTACTCGTCGATAATATCGTTTTTGGTGGCCGGGTTGATCTGGTTGTAGTACTCGTAGGCGCGGTTGCCGTCGCCCATGACCGCCTCGGCGATCATCATCCACGGATTGGTGTGGAGGAATATGCCGCCGTTCTCCTTGGCCCCGGGCGGATAGGTGGTTATGCCGCCCTTAGACTGGTCGTAGCCGTTGAAACCCGGCGTGGAGAGCTTGAGCCCCTTCTTCGTGTTGAGCATCTTGCGGGCGGAGTCGAGCGCCGTGCGCCCGTGCTCCTCAGTGGCAATATCCGCGAGTACCGGCCACGCTTGCGTGTATAGATATATCTTGCCGTCGCTGTTGCCGTTTGATCCCAGCGGCGTACCGTCGGCGTTGTAGTAACTCACGTACCAATCGCCGTCCCATGCCCGCTCGTTCAGGTGCTTCTTCATAACGGCGTGGTCGGCCTTGTAGGCCTCGGCCTTGTCCTTGTGCCCGAGGAAGGTTTCTATGTCGACCATCTCAAGCAGAGCGCGGCTGTAGAGGCACGTGTTGAAGATCGACTCCGCGCCGGTGGGCAGGTTCACGCAGTCGTTCCAGTCAGCGAAACCCAAAAGCGGCAGCCCGTGGTTGCCCGTGTTCTCCTTGGTGAAGCGCAACGCACGCGCCAAGTGGTCGTAGACGGTGCCGGACTCCATCGGCGCCCCCCAAGCGTCTTTTTCGTAGTATGAGACCGATTCGTTCAGGAAAGCGCTGTCGCCGGTTTCCTTTATATATGTGCCCACGGCCAGCGCTATCCACAGATGGTCGTCGCCGTAGTACTGCGGGCGGTCGGGCATCTCGTGGGCGTCGCCGTTGGTCGCCTCCATGCTCATGGGGTTGAACTGGTGCATAGCCGAACCGTCCTTTTTCTGCACGGAGAGCAGCTTGACGATAAGCTCCTTGGCCTTGTCCGGCATGTGGGCGACCACGCCCATCACGTCTTGCGAGCTGTCGCGGAAGCCCAAACCCCGCGTTCCCATTCCGAGCTGGTAATAGGAGAGGTAACGTGACCAGTAGTAGGTGGTGAAGCACTGGCGCGGGTTGTGAACGTTGACCATGCTGTTGAACGCCGGGTCGGGCGTGTCGACCTGCAGGGCGGTCAGGTACTTCTCCCAAAACGCCTTTAATGAATTGAAAGCCTTGTCGACTTCGTCGGGATTGCGGAAGCGCTCTATCTCCGGCTGGGCGGTGGCCAAGCTGTCTTTTTGACCGAGTTGGGTGATGATCCGCCTACTTTCGTTGGGTTTCAGCGTGCCCAAGCGGTGCATCAATGCGGCGATGTTGTCGCCCCTGTGGGCCTCGTTGTTGCCGAGTTCGTCGGCCTTCAGCGCGCACGGCGCCGCCCACGTGCCGTACTCGTTGTCGCCCAGAAACACCCTCCGGTCGGTCTCGAAGGAGGAGGCGGCGGCGTTGGAGGTGAAGTAGTTGATCTTTATGTCGCGGAACATGAACGGGTACTGGACGAGCGTCCGCACCCCGTCGCCGTTGGTGAAGCAGCGCGACTGCATGGTTTGCGGCACCCAGTCTGCGTTTGTGAACTGCTTGACCGCGTCAGGGTGGGTGTATTCGAGCACCGGAATGACGTCGATTTCGAGCGGCGCCCCGGAGACGTTCGTCACTCGGATGTCGCGGATCTCGACCTGGGCGTCCTGCGGTATGAAGATCGTGCATTCGGTTTTGACGCCGTAGAACACTGAGACGATCTTGTTATAGCCAAGCCCCACGCGGCACTCAAAGGAGTCGTACCCGTCGAGCGTCGGCACGAAGAAGGGCGAAAAGACCTTGTAACCGCCATCCTTCTTTATCCTCATATAGAGCGTCTCGCCCTTGAAGTCGGATGAGGGCATTTGCTGGATATACTTGGTTATGCGGTTTAGCGACGGGTCGCCCTTGCAGACGAGCGCGCCGCCGGTATGGTCCACAAACCCGCCGAAAGACAGGTTGCCGATATAGTTGATCCACTTCACGGGGGTCTTAGGGTTTGTTATGACGTACTCCCGCGCTTCGTCGACAAAATCGCCGTACTTCATCTTGCAGAGTCCTTTTTTGAGGGGTTAGCGTAAAAATGTCCGTGTAAATACATGAACAGCGTTCACCGGCAACGAAAAATCAGGCCATCCTTCTCATAGAATTGATATAAACGGGTATCTCCCCCCGGCCCCGTTAAACCGACCCTGCCCGATCTTATACTAAATATAAGTATCCGCGTAGCGTAAAGTACAAATTTTTAATTTTTACAGAAAAAATTCACCGTGCCGTCCCGCCCTATGGTGCCGATGGGGGACGGTCGACGCCTTTTTTGAAAAAAAATCATACTATTGACATTCTTAATCGCCTATTATTATATTATGTGACGGGGGGCGACCTAATATCAGTGAGGGCAACGGTTATGATAAAGGCGGCTGCGTTATTCGCAACCCTCGCAGTATTTTTCGGCGCGGCGGTTTTCGCCCAAGCCCAGCCGCGAACAGCCGGCGGGGTGTCGTCGACCGGCGTTGACGGCGTATTCACGACCTATCGGGAGATTCCGGGCGTAACAAGCGAAGAAATCCAAGCTATCGAGGCGCTTCGTGAGAAGAAGCCCCAATTTGTCTATGGGATGCTTTTAAATACCGAATTGTTCGTTGGGGAAGAGGGTAATAACGAGGGGTTTGCCGCGTTGTTTTGCGATTGGCTCTCTAAGCTTTTCGGGATTCCGTTTAAACCTGCCATCTACGGTTGGGGAGATCTGATCGCCGGATTAAAGTCGAACGAGATTGATTTTTCCGGCGAACTGACCGCTACCGATGAACGCCGGCAAACCTATTTTATGACCGACGCCATTGCCGAGCGCTGGATAAAGATTTTCAGGCTCGCGGGCAGTAAGCCTATCATCGAGATTATTCAGTCGCGTCCGGTACGTTGCTGTTTCTTAGAAGGCACGGTCACTATTGATGCCGTTACATCGCATTTGATGGGAAAGTATGAAATTGTCTTGGTGGATGACGACAGCACCGCGTACCGGATGCTCGAAAGCGGGAAAGCCGACGCCTTTTTTGATGAAAATACGGCGGAATCCGAGTTTTGCCTTTACGGCGATGTGATAGCCGAGGATTTTTTGCCTATCACATACAACCCGGTTTCCATGGCGACCAATAATCCTGAGCTTAAACACATCATTTCCACGGTGCAAAAGGCCCTGCAAAACGGCGCCAGAGACTATCTGACAAGTTTGTATTATAGCGGAGAGAACAAATATAGGCGGCACATGCTGTTTATGCGCTTATCCGAAGAGGAGAAGGCGTATATACGCGACCGCCGCGTCGTGTCGTTTGCCGCCGAATATGATAACTATCCTGTCAGTTTTTACAACAAATATGACGGAGAATGGCAGGGAATCGCCCATGACGTGCTGAGAGAACTGGAGACGCTTACCGGTTTGAAATTTGAGGTAGCGAATAGTAAAAACACGGATTGGACCGAATTGCTGGATATGCTTTCAAGCGGAGAGGCGTCTATGGTGAGCGAACTTTTACGTTCACCGGAACGCGAAGAGTTGTTTATATGGCCGAAGACCGCGATATTGGTGGATCATTACACATTTATATCTAAGTTGGATTACCCGCATCTTCGCGTAAACGATGTCCTGAACGTTTCGGTGGGTTTGATTAAGGAAACAGCCTACGCGTCATTGTTCAAAGGTTGGTTTCCCGACCATAAGAACGCCGTGGAATATGAAAACTCCAATGCCGCTTTTGACGCGCTCGAACGCGGCGAAGTCGATCTGGTGATGGCGAATTTGAGCCAGCTCCTTATGCTGACCAATTACTACGAGCGCGCCGATTACAAGGCGAATATCGTATTCGATTTCGTTTCCGAGTCCACCTTTGGATTTAATAAGGACGAGGCTGTTTTATGCTCAATAGTGGACAAGGCGCTCGCGCTTGTGGACACAAAGGAGATATCCGAACAGTGGATGCGAAAAACATATAATTACAACGCGAAATTGGCTAGGTTGCATCGTTTTTGGTTAATCATCGCGGCTGTTTTGCTTTTTTCCATACTCGTACTCTTGTTCATTCTCTTTCAAAACGGCCGCCGTTCCGCAAAACAGCTTGAAATGCTTGTGCAGAAGCGAACGGTCGAGCTGGCAAGCGCCAACCGCGCCAAATCGTTGTTCCTCTCCAACATGAGCCATGAAATGCGCACGCCGCTAAACGCGATAACCGGCATGACGGTAATCGGCAGAAGAGCTAAGGAAATAGAACGCAAAGACTACGCGTTGGATAAGATAAGCGACGCCTCAACGTATCTGCTCGGTGTCATTAACGATGTGCTCGATATGTCAAAAATTGAGGCTAATATGCTGGAGTTGTCGCCCGTGGAATTTAATTTTGAGAAGATGCTGCAAAATGTAGTTTCGATAATCGGTTTTCGTGTGCAAGAGAAACGGCAAACGCTTACCATGTGTTTTGACGATGCTATCCCGCGTACCATTGTCACCGACGACCAACGGCTTTCACAGGTCATAACTAACCTATTGAGCAACGCGGTCAAATTCACGCCCGAAGAGGGATCTGTCGCCCTTAACGCGTCCCTTGTTAATGAAGAAGACGGCCTTTGTACCATACAGATAACGATCGGCGACACCGGTATCGGAATAAGCGAGGAACAGCAAAAAAAATTGTTCACCTCGTTTCAACAGGCGGAATCCGACACAACGCGTAAATACGGAGGCACAGGGCTTGGCCTCGCGATCTCCAAACGCATCGTGGAAATGATGGGCGGCAAGATAGGAATTCAATCCGAAGTGGGTAAAGGCTCCGTTTTCACATTTACCATACGGGCCCGAAAGGGTTCTTGCGCGGAAGATGAACAGTATGCCGTGGACGCGGCGGATAACGGCGAGGCGGACATTACCGGCATCTTCGCCGGCAGACGCGTAATGCTCGTGGAAGATTTGAGATTTAACCGTGAGATACTGATGTCGTTGCTTGAGCCGACGCAAATTTCGATAGATTGCGCGGAAAACGGCGTGGAAGCGGTGCGTATGTTCGCGGAAGTTCCGGACCGATACGATGTGATCTTCATGGACGTACAGATGCCCGAAATGGACGGTTACGAGGCGACGCGGCGCATACGGGCCATGGATACCCCAAAAGCCAAAACCATTCCAATTATCGCGATGACCGCGAATGTCTTTAGGGAAGATATTGAAAGATGCGAGGCGGCCGGTATGAATAGCCATCTCGGTAAACCGCTTAATCTCGATGATCTTGTAAAAAAACTGCGCGCTTATTTGCCTCGGAATTCATAGGAATCTTATGCTGATTCTATTGTAAAATCACTGTAAACAAAGCCGCTACGCCTTCGACAAACAAATCGGCCGATTAAACCGGCGTGCTTGGCGTGATCCGGTATCCCCGTAAATTACGGGGAATCGGCTTTCTAATCCTAATTAAGACACCCGCCATAATTCATAGAAAAAGTCAATTTTTTCCGTACCGGAACGTATTAACTATTGAGATAGTAACCATACTCGAAACCGGTTGAACGGACATTGCGTCTTTTTAAATATTTTTTTCCTATATTGATACCGTTCAACACATAATATTATCTTAAGTATATAACGAACGTCGCGTAGTGTAGATGGCAATATATATGCGGCAAATGGGAATAACCAATGGGGGTGACGATCATTATGAAAACAGTTACGTTGTTTGCGGTTTTTGCCTCGATTTTCGGCGTGGCCGGTTTTGTCATAGACCCGCCGCGAAATACATCCGACGTATCGTCGACGACCGCCAGTATTTTCACAACGTATCGGGATATTCCGGGCGTGACGAGCGAAGAAATCCAAGCTATCGAGGCGCTTCTGGAGAAAAGGTCCTATTTTGTCTACGGGACGCTTTCAAACACCGAAACGTTCGTGGGGGAAGACGGCAGAATCGATGGGTTTACATCTTTGTTTTGCGATTGGCTCTCGGAGCTTTTCGGGATTCCGTTTAAACCTGTTATCTACAATTGGGGCGATTTGGTCGCCGGGTTAAGATCTAACGAGATTGATTTTACCGGCGAAATGACGGCCAATGACGAACGCCGGAAGATGTATTTTATGACAGACGCCATTGCCGAGCGTTCGATAAAGATTTTCAGGCTCGTAGACAGCGACCCTATTTCGGAGATTATTAAGTTGCGTCCGTTGCGTACTTGCTTCTTGGAAGGCACCACCACAATCAAAGAAATCACCTCGCGTTTGCGCGGCGAGTATGAGATTATCTCTGTGGATGACGACAGTTCGGCGTACCAGATGCTGAAAAGCGGGAGAGCAGACGCCTATTTTGAGGAAAATACGGCGGAAGCCGTTTTTAATCTCTACGGCGACGTAATAGCCGAGGATTTTTTACCCATTATATATAATCCGGTTTCCATGACGACCGCTAACCCTGAACTTAAACATGTCATTTCCGTGGTACAAAAGGCCCTGCAAAACGGCTCTATAGACTATTTGACAAGCCTATATAACAAGGGCAGGGATAAATACAGGCGGCACGCGCTGTTTATGCGCTTATCCGAAGATGAGATGGCGTATATACGCAACAATCCGGTCGTATCGTTTGCCGCCGAATATGATAATTATCCTATCAGTTTTTACAACAAATATGATAAAAGATGGCAGGGTATCGCTCTTGATGTGCTGAGTGACTTGGAAGCGCTTACCGGCTTGAAATTTGAAATAAAAAATGATAAAAATACCGAATGGTCGACGCTGTTGAATTTGTTGGAACGCGGGGAGGTGTCTATGATAAGCGAACTTTTGCAAGTAAATGAGCGCGAAGAATCGTTTCTGTGGGCGAAAACCGCGATATTGACGGATCATTACGCTCTCATATCCAAGTTGGATTATCCACGTCTTCGTGTCAACGATGTCCTTAGCGTTTCAGTCGGGTTGATTAAGAAAACGGCGTACGCGTCATTGTTCAGAAGCTGGTTTCCCGATCATAAAAAAACGGTGGAATACGAAAGCACCAACGCCGCTTTTGACGCTTTGGAACGCGACGAAATAGATATGGTGATGGCGAATATAAGCCAGCTTC
The DNA here is from genome assembly GCA_031281485.1 of Chitinispirillales bacterium. GTDB lineage: Bacteria > Fibrobacterota > Chitinivibrionia > Chitinivibrionales > Chitinispirillaceae > GUT77. The sequence continues at coordinate 25,180 of JAITFI010000015.1, forward strand.
TCATGCTGACCAATTACTATGAGCGCACAGGCTACAAGGCTAATCTCATATTCAAATTTTCTTCAGAGTCTACCTTTGGATTTCATAAAAACGATACTCTTCTGCGTTCCATAGTGGACAAAGCGCTTCTCTTGATCGATACAAAGGATATATCCGGGCATTGGATGCGTAAGACGTACAATTACAGCGCGAAATTGGCGCTACTGCACCGTTTTTGGTTAATCGTAGCGTCGATATTGCTTTCTTCCGTGCTCTTGCTATTGCTTATTCTCTTTCGAAAGAGCCACCGCTCCGAAAAACGGCTTGAAATGCTTGTGCGTAATCGTACAAACGAACTGGTGCTTCAAAGCGCCACCGTTAACGCGGCTTTTGACGCTACCCCGGCTATGGTGTGTTGCAAGGATTTAAATCTGCGTTTCACGCGCTGCAACAAAGCGTTCGAAAAATACTTTAATATACGCGAAGCGGATATTGTAGGTAAAGGAAACATCGACGGCCTCGGAATCCCCGCCGAAGTCGCGGAGCGTTACGGCGAGTTGGATCACAAAGTTATCAGCGAAGGGTGTATGGTTGTGGCTGAGGAGCATATACCCTCCGCCGACGGAACAGACCAACTCTTTGAGACATCCAAAGCGCCGCTGGTGCAAAACGGCGAAATAACAGGGCTGTTGATCATATCGCATAATATAACGCACCTTAAAGCGATGGAAGAGCAGGCGTTGAGCGCCAGCCGAGCCAAATCGCTGTTCCTTTCCAATATGAGCCACGAAATGCGCACGCCGCTCAACGCGATAACCGGCATGACGGTGATCGGCAGAAAAGCCAAAGACATGGAACGCAAAAACTACGCGCTTGATAAGATAAGCGACGCCTCGACGCACCTGCTCGGCGTTATCAACGATGTGCTCGATATGTCCAAAATTGAGGCCAATATGCTGAAATTGTCGCCAATTGAGTTTAATTTTGAGAAAATGCTGCAAAAAACGGTCGCGGTGGTCAATTTCCGCGTGAGCGAAAAACGGCAAAAGCTTGCCGTGCGCCTCGACGATGCTATCCCCGATACCATCGTCGCCGACGACCAGCGGTTGGCGCAGGTCGTCGCCAATCTGTTGAGCAACGCGGTCAAATTCACGCCCGAAGAGGGTTCCATCACCCTCAACGCGTCCCTTATCGGGGAGGAAAGCGGCATTTGTACCATACAAATCTCGGTCAGCGACACGGGTATCGGCATAAGCGAAGAACAGCAAAAAATCTTATTTAACCCCTTTCAGCAGGCGGAGTCCAACACGACGCGCAAATACGGCGGCACCGGGCTCGGCCTCGCGATTTCCAAAAGCATCGTGGAAATGATGGGCGGCCAAATAGGAATCCTATCAGAACCCGGAAAGGGTTCTGTCTTTACATTCACCGTGCAGGCCCAAAAAGGTTCTTATGTAAAGGGTACGCCGGACGCGGCGGATGTAACGGATAAAGGGAAGACGGATATTAACGGTATTTTCGCGGGCAAACAAATAATGCTTGTGGAAGATGTGGAACTTAACCGCGAGATAGTGCGGGCGCTGCTCGAACCGACGCGGATCTCTATAGACTGCGCGGAAAACGGTGCCGATGCCGTGCGCATGTTCTCGGAGGCCCCCGACAAGTACGCCCTGATCTTCATGGACGTGCAGATGCCCGAAATGGACGGCTACGAGGCCACGCGGCGCATACGGGCTATGGATATGCCCAAGGCCCAAACCATTCCGATCATCGCGATGACCGCGAACGTCTTTAAGGAAGATATAGAGAAGTGCGAAGCGGCCGGCATGGACAGCCATCTCGGCAAACCGCTTGATTTTGAGGAACTTCTGAACAAATTGCGCGGGTATTTGCTTCAAAACACGTAGAATCATTCGCCTTGGTTAGGCTTAAGAAGAAATATAAATCGATAAACAATCTTCACCTCTTAGCCGCCGGCTTCTTTTCCGCCAAAATGGCCTCTCTCAACTCTTTCGCCTTTTCGAAATCAGGCTTCAATTTTAACGCCTTGTTCAAATACTTTATCGCGGATTTTAAGTCGCCCTTTTTACGGTAAGCCGCGCCGCACATATAATAACTTTCGAGGCAGCCGTCGCATACATCCCCCTTCTTTTTCCTAAAAAACTTGCGCAACTTCGCCCGAAAACCCCTTGGTATGTACCCCAAAAAACAACATTCCACCGAATTCAGAAAATCCGCTATCGCCGAATCGTAATCATTCTTCTTAAAGAAAACCTCGCCGCGCCAATAATAAGAGTTCGGCGACTCCTCCAGTTCTATAGCCTTTGTATAGTCCGCGATAGCGTTGTCGTAGTCGCCATGTTCATCGTAGGCGTACGCCCGTTTCTGGTAATCCCAATCAAAACCGCGTACCTCTACCGCCTTCGTGAGGGCCGCCAATTCCAAATCTCCCTCCTTTCTATTGCGGTAAATCACGGCGCATTCAATATACAGGTCCGCCGCTTCCCACGGACCGCTGCCGCCCAGCTCGCATAATGTTTTTATGGCTTTGTCTAAGATCTCAATAGCCGAATTATAATCATTGTTTCCACACGCTTCTTCGCTTTTTCTGCGCGCCTCACCGGCGATCCCATAGGTTCTAAGACCCTCTTCGCCGGAATCATCAGCATCCTCATCCTCGTCCTCATCAATCTCCGCGCCGTCGTCCTCTTGATTCTTCGATTTCCACCACATTTAATTTTCTCCCTTCCGCTTTAAGTAGAAATATAAACCAATAGGCAATCTTCACCTCTTGGCCTACCGCTTCTCTTCCGCCAGAATAAACTCTTTCAACGCTTTCGCCTTTTCAAAATCAGAATCTCTCCATAACGCTTTGTTCAAATACTTTATCGCCGACTTCAAGTCTCCTTTTTTATGATAAGACAAGCCGCACATATAAAAACATTCAAGACATTCGCCGCATCGTTTGCCGTTGTCTTTTCTGAAAAGCCTGCGCATAGGCCCGTGAAGATCATTCGGCATTTCGCCGCACCAAGAACAACATTTCACCGAATTCAGAAAATCCGATATCGCGGAATCGTAATCTTTCTTCTTGAAGAAAACCGCGCCGCGCAAAAGATAAGACTCCGAAGACTCCTCCCGATCTAAGGCCGTCGTATAGTCCGCGAGAGCCTTGTCGTAATCGCCCGCCCGCTCATAGAAATGCGCCCGCTTCTGGTAATCCCAATCAAAACCCCTTAACTCTATAGCCTTCGTGAGTGCCGCCAATTCCAAATCGCTCTCCTTCTTATAGCCGTGAACTATGGCGCGTTCAATACAAAGGTCGGCCGCTTCACACGGACCGTCGTCCCCCAATTCGCATAATATTTTTATGGCTTTGTCTAAAATCTCAAGAGCCGAATTGTAACCGCTATATTTAGACGCCTTTCAGCTTTTTATAAGCGCCTCAGTGGCGATATCATAGATGTTC
>JAITFI010000016.1 GCA_031281485.1 Chitinispirillales bacterium
ACGATGTACAGTTTTACGGTAGTCGGCCTTTTGTCGGACTCTTCCATGTGCCGCTTGTACGCCAAAATGTCTTCCTTGCGGATGTTTTCGGCCTCATTCTTTTCCAGCCAGATGATGAACTGCTTTGTGGCCGATTTATATATATCGACGCTCAACCGGGATAGGTCAAGAGCATCGATCCACCGGTCGCGAAGCTCCCATAACCGGACGGCTGGCAGCGGCTTAACCGGCGCCGTCGGCGTCGCAACGGCCGGGGTCAGACCCCGATTTCCGCCAGAAAGCGGGTAAACACCCTCAAAATCCGGCATTTTCGGCCTCCGATTCTATAGAAAAAAGAGTGCAACTGAAAAGCTTACATCCTTAAACATACGTTATAGGAAGTAAAAAAGCAAGAAAAAAATCATTTTTTTTCAACTTTTTTTCCAAAACCCATTTTTTCAGCATCGTTGGCCCCAAAAACGCCAAAAAACAGTCGTAGAGAGGTACGGAAACGGACGCAGACGGACAAAACAGCAGTTTGGGAGAGGATTAGGAGAGTGAATGGTGGTGGAAAACAAAAAAATGCATGGAGATGTAAGAACGGCGCTTAACAGGCGTCAACGTTGTTGAAACGGCACTTTCTTGGCGGCGCTCGAGATGCGTTGCTTTTTCGCCGTTTTCTTGACGGTCATACACTCCTCCTTATAATTTTAACTCCTATTTTTATCTAAATTAATTCCGATTGTTCGTTGGGTCAAGAGCCCTTTTTTTTACAGACGCGCATTTAATAATATACATTATGGGCACACCGTCCGGCCCAAAAAACGTATGAATACCGGAAATACCCGGTCGGCTGACCGGCGTGCCGGACCGGAGGCGCTGCGGGCGGTCAATCTCCGGCCGAACTCGCCGGCGCGCGGTCAAAGGGATCGGCGGGTGATCAAAGCCCGGCCGCTCGACGGGGGCTGTTCGTCCGCGCCGGTCAGGTTTTTTATGATGCAATTCAGTGCAAAAGATTAGATCACATAAAAATTGACTTTTTTGCGGCGCGATATTATATTGTATACATTGGAGAGTAGGGTGCCGTAGGGAATAGTTTTATGGTGTTATTGTAGAAACGTTGTAATGTATTGAAAAATAATGTATGGGGGCATAGTTTGGGATTAACAATAACGCCGCGGGAAATGATAAAGTTTTTAGAGGAGAACGGTTATCATTTTCTTAGGTCAAAAGGCGGAAGTCATCATATTTATAGTAATGGTACGCATTGTGTACCTATACCGATTCATGGCAATAAGGATTTTGGCGAAGAATTTATTAGGATAATTTTAACGGAAACCGGTATAAGCAAAACAGATTTATTGAAATATTTAAGAAGATAGAATGGAGGAATTTATGACCGCAAAATTATCCATAATTTGCTCAAAGCAAGACAACGGCACGTATTTTGCCGTTTGCCCTGAGATTAGGGGTTGTTTTACGCAAGGCGATACGTATGAGGAGGCTTTCGCGAATCTTAAGGAATTGGTTGAAGTTACCATAAAAGAGGATTTGACGGAAGAAGAGGTTCAGAATATTATGCAATCAAAGGCGAAAATCTTTTCGGAGTTTGAGATTGCCGTTTGAGGGAGGCAGTGGCGGTATTTCTCTAAAGTCGGAAGCGCTTAAAAATTTAAAAAATCTTTCTACGCTTTACTTCCTCCACGACGCCGGAGAGAACGCTATCAGTACCGTGTATATTTCCAATCTGCCTAAAAGCATGCACACGATCAGCGTCCATTTGCCTTCTGTCGGAATCCACCCGTAGGTCTCGAACGCCCCGACTCCGGCGAGGCCGGGGCCTATGCCGCCCATCGCGGCGGCTACCGATGTTACCGCCGTGGTGAAATCGGGGATTATCGCCGCCATGATAGCGGAAAACGCGGCGAACAGGAATATGTACAGGACGAAAAACGATCCGATAGAGGCTACCTGGCTCTCGTTTAACACCGCGCCGCCGATCTTCAGCGGGTGTACGCGCCTTGTCTGCACCATCGTCCTGAACTGATTGGTTACAACCTTAATCAGCACCAATATCCTTATCATCTTAATGCCGCCGGAAGTAGAGCCGGCGCAGCCTCCGAAGAACATCAGGATGAAGAACGTCGTCCGTATGAAGTCGGGCCACATGTTCCAGTCCGCGACGACGAAGCCGGTGGTCGTGACTACGGAGACGGATTGAAAGACCGAGCGGCGGATGAGGTCGTGCGGCGCGGCGACTCTCTCCATTTCGGCGGCGGTTTTGACCGTAGCTTGAGCGATGCTCGGGGTTTGGGATTTGAAGTTGTTTTGCGCCCATTCCGACGAGTGCAACCCCTGCGCGAGAATGAATATCACGCAAAGGGCGGACGCCGTAATGAGAATTGCGACGTACAGGCGGAACTCGCGATTGTTTTTCAGCGTCTCCCAATCGTTGTGGAATATAATTCTGTAGTGTATGAAGAAGTTTGTCCCGCCCAGTATCATGAAGGCGATTATCACCCACTCTATGTAGGCGCTGTCGAAAGAGGCGACGGAGGCGTTGCGCGTGGAGAAGCCGCCGGTCGCCATTGTGCTGAACGAGTGGCAGACGGCGTCGAAGAACGGCATGTCGCCGGCCATCAGCAGCACCGTCTCCAAGAGCGTGAAAAAGGCGTAGACGCCCCACAGTATGACGGCGGTCTGGGCGAGGCGCGGCCTCAGGCGCTCTTTGGACGGGCCGGTCGTCTCCCCGCGGAACATCTGGTAGGCCACCACGCCGAAAGCGGGGAAGAGCGCCAGCGCCAGAGTCACAATTCCCATGCCGCCGATCCAGTGGGTCAGGATGCGCCAAAACAATATGCTCCTCGGCAGCGACTCGACATCGGCTATGACGGTCGCGCCCATAGTCGTCAGCCCGCTCATCGTTTCGAACATCGCGTCCGTCCACACGGCGAAGCGCGACGCGCCGCTGTGCGCGGAGAGGTACGTGAAGAAGGGTATCGCTCCGATAAGCGCGGTGGCGAGCCACGAAAAAGTCACGATGGCAAATCCCTCGCGTACGTCTATCCTGCCCTTGTTTTTGCGGAATGCCGTCGCCATTATGCTCCCCGCGGCGAGCGATACGGCTATCGCGGCCAAAAATCCGGTTAGATTGTGGTGGGAAAGCCGCGCCCCCAGACCGCCGTCTGTTTCAAAGAGCGCTATGAGCGCTGGCACGATGAGAACAAGCGCGAGAATTTGCAGCAGTTTGCCTATGGAGTATATGACGTATCTATGGTTCATGATTCGTTGAAGTCGGCTTTGAAGATTCTGTTTATGAACGGGATATTATGTTCGTAGCAGATGATTATCAGCTCGTCGCCGGCCGCGATTTCCGTGCCGCCTTTGGGGATGATTATCATTCTGTCCCTGATGACCGCGCCTACGATGATTCCCTTCTTGAAAATATTGTAGAGCTTTGACAGCGGTTTGCCGGCGGCGTTGTTGCGCTTTGAGACTATGGCCCGTACTATGCTCAGCCCGGCGTTTTGCAATTTCAAGAGCGAGTCTATCGAGGCGATTTGGATGCTCTCGATTATGCGCTGCATGGTTACCAAACGCGGGCTTATCACGTGGTCTATGCCGAGCGCGAGGAAGCGGTCGAAGTGGCGGTTGTCGTCGCGCAGCGCGACGACGCGGCGCGCTCCCTCCGCCTTCGCGAGGAAACACGACATTATGTTGTCCTCCATGTCTTTTCCAGCGGCGATGTAGAAGTCGCAGCCGGCTATATTTACCTCTTGCAAAAAATTTGTGTCGGTGGCGTCGCCGAGCAGTACTTCCACCTTGTCAAGCCTCGCGGCGGCCTCTTCGGCGTGTTCGCGGTTGGCGTCCAAGAGCAGCACCCTGTCGGCGGTCGCGGACATCGCCTCCGAAATGTTGACGGCCATTGCCGTGTCGCCCGAGACTATCACCTTCTTTATTTTACGTACGGGGCGGTTGATGAGCGTACGGTAGGTCCCGTACGATTCGCGCGGCATGATCGTCAGAAACTCGTCGCCCACAATCAGCATTTCCGATCCCGACGGTATTATGCTCGCGCCGTCGCGGATGATCGCCACTACGAGCATCTCCGCGCCCTCGGCGAGTTTGCGGATTTCGAGCAGGTTTTTGCCGCATATCGGCATATCGGCGTCCACGCGGTAGCCCCTAAGAAAAACGTTCCCGCCGAGGAAGTCGGCGGTCTCCGTGAGACCGGGAAGTTCCACGAGGCTTTGCGCCGCCATGACGATCTCCTTCTCCGTTTCGACGGCGTGCGTCACGCCGAGCGTGTGCAGATCGATGTCCGGTACGCTGAGTATGCCGCCGGATATGACGCGGGCTATGCGCTTTTCCACTCTGTACTGCATGGCGAAATGGCACGCCAGCAAATTCACGTCGTCGCTCGGCGTGGCCGCAATTATCATGTCGGCGTTTCGTATGCCCGCTTGCTCAAGTACGGCCGGGTTTGAGCCGCTGCCCACGACCGTCATTACATCAAGCCGCGATTCCACAGCGTCGGCTACGGCGTCGTCGTGCTCTACGAGCGTAATTTCGTGGTTGAATCTGCTTAGATACTCGGTGAGGCCTATGCCGAGTACGCCGGCACCTACAATAATTATGTTCACAATAGCTCCTGATTCCGGAAATAATAAAATCTTTAAATTCTTTAAATTCTTTTTTAGACGAAAGGCGCATAAATGCGCCTTTCATAAACTATGCGGGGCTAACTTGTTTATCTCGGCGAAGCCAAACCCCGCATAGATAAAATCAAAGGCTTTTTTCTTTTGACGTTGACGTTTCGGTGAGGGGTTTAGCCCCGAACCGCCTATGAAAGGGCGCGTTTACGCGCCCTTTCGTCTAAAAAAGA
>JAITFI010000011.1 GCA_031281485.1 Chitinispirillales bacterium
CTTGATACGGCGTTGCTCTTGTCAAGTTTTATAATTTACCGCAAAAAAGACATTATCACCGTATAAATGAGGGCAATATTTATGAAGTATATTTTTTTGAAGGAACTTAAACTAAGCCGGAGATCTCTCATCATTTGGTCGGCGATTATGTTATTGACGGCGATGTTCGGAATGGCGGAGTTTTATTCGCTGAGGAATAATCTTGATGTGCTGATGAACGCTGTATCTGGAATGCCGCGCATCGTGTGCATCGCGTTTGGCACGGACTCAATCCCCGTCAATACGCCGCTCGGATGCTATGCCACAATGTATTATTATTTCGGTATAATAGCGTACTGTTTTGCCGTTTATACCGGGGTGTACATAATTGCGAGGGATGAGCGTTTCAAGACAAGCGAGTTTCTATATACGAAGCCGTTTTCAAGGAATAGCATTATTACCGCCAAAATGCTCGTTGCGGCATTGAACATAATCGTTATGGCAGTTGTAACAGTCGTCGGGTCACTAGTATTTTTAGTTCCTCTATTTCCTGAAGCAAACCTCGCAAATGACGCTGTTATTACGACAGTTGGTATGTTTTTGACGATGCTCGTCTTTCTCGCGGTTGGTCTGTTTAGCGCAACGGCGTCGAAAAGTTACGGTCAGGCGTTGCTCAACGCATTTATTACGTTGATTCTTTGTTATGCGGTTTCTTTTATAATTGAATATACCAAAATTGTGAACTTGGAATTTATAACTCCAATCCGTTGGTTTAACGTAAAGTCGGTGACGGATAACGGCATAAGTATACTCTATGTACTTCTCGCTGCCGCCATTACTGCGGTTGGCGTATGGCGTGCTTTGAAATGTTATGAAAAACGTGATTTACACGTCTAATTCGGAAACAGATATGCGGTGGAGCGTCTGACCGGCTTGCTTTATCTCTTCGCCGACACCACGAAGTTCGATTCCGCAGACCATTTGGAGATTTCGGGGGATACGCAACGCGCCTCGAAAGTGTACCAATCGTTGCGGTTGCCTGTGGGCCTTGTGCACTCCATCCATGTTTTGGGTCAAATCTCGGACAGCGGCAGAGGTTTTCCGAACCTCGGCGGCTAACAGCCGGTTTTCGGCGGATAGTTCTTGGATCGCGGCCTCGGTTTTGGCGTGGCGCTCCTCCATTCGGGCGGGGCGGGGTTGCAAAAGGATTAAAAAGCGTTGACTTTCGTGAAAAAATTTATTATCTTAACTTAGTAGGATAGATGTACCTGTATTTTAATTAGGAAAGAGTCCGTTATGGTTGCGACGGTTAAGTCTTGGGCGGCGGGGGCTGCTGTCGCAGTCGCGTCGGGGTAGGTAAATATTAGTCATTTTAAACCCAAAAAGAGGTGCTTATGGGTACTAAGATAAAAAAGCGGATGTTTCCGGCGGTCTGCGCGGTAGTGGTTTCAGCGGCGGCTTTCGCGGGGGGCGCGGTCGCGCAAACGTATGATTCCGCGTCCGTGCCGTTCTTGGTGAACGTCAACGCCACGGTCAGCGCGACGGACGGGGCGGCGCAAAAACAGATTTCCGTTATGGCTAATAGGGAAGCGACGTTGCGCCTGCCGATTGCTAATACGATCGGCGTGTTGATGGGGGCGCGGGGACAGATAAACGCTTCGGCGAAGATCAGTTGCCTTAACGGAAAAGTTACCGTCAGCCTTCCCGCGCGGTCGTACAGAAACGCGGACCTCTTGCTATATACGGTAAACGGAAAGATGATTTTGCGCTCTAACGTGTCGGCAGCGAACTCGGTCAATAACATATCGCGCCCGAATCTCGCGACGGGGGTCTACCTGCTCTCGGTGAGAGGCGCGGAGTGTAACATCGCGACGTCCCGCGTAACGCACAACGGCGGGGGGTTGAATATCGGCGTGGCTTTCGCGGGCGAAGAGGCGGCTTCCGATAAGCGGTTGGCGAAAGGGGCGGAGGCGGGGGATTGGACGATAACCGTATCGGCGGGCGGGTACATTGATAGCGTGTATACGTTACGTCCGGCTGTGGGGAATAACGCGCGGCAGAAGATAACCTTGCGCACTGTGCCGCCAACCGTACCCGACGTCCCTGCAAATGTAACCGCAATGGCGAAGTCAAAGACCAGTATTAGCGTGAGTTGGTCAGAGGTCTCAGGGGCTACGAAATATTATGTATATCGTAGCGCTACAAACGGTGATGATTCCAATAGTTATAGTTTATTGGCTACAATAAATACCGGTTGGGGTTTATCGGCTGCAATATCCACCACCATATCGCATATAGATACCGGATTATCGATGGGTACGACCTATTACTATAAAGTAGCCGCCTCAAACAGCGTTGGGGAAGGGGCTCAATCAGCTTATGTTTTTGCGGTGCCAAGAATCATAACCGATATATTAACTGATACCAGAGACAATAAGACTTACAAGACGGTCAATATAGGCAGTCAGACTTGGATGGCTGAAAATCTGAATTTTGAGAACGCGGGGGGTTCGTGGTGTTATGCGGATAAGGCTGATAGCTGTGCTAAGTATGGCAGGTTGTACGAATGGGATACGGCGATGACAGTCTGCCCCAGCGGATGGCACTTGCCGACTCGCCAAGAATGGGGGGATTTAGCTGTTTTTGCAGGCGGTACGGGTAACTATGGTACATCGGGTACGGCCGGTAAGGCGCTGAAATCGACAAGCGGTTGGGATGGTACAGATGAATTTGGCTTTTCGGCCCTGCCCGGCGGCAACCGCGACCCCGATGGCAATTTCGGCAACGCCGGCAGCTTCGGCTTTTGGTGGACGGCTACGGAGAACGGCGGCGGCAACAGCGCCGACAGTCGGTATATGTACGATGACTACAACAGCGTGTATGAGGGCAACAGCAACTACAAGAGCAGCGGGTATTCGGTGCGGTGCGTTAAGAACGAATAAAACCGTCTGAATGCGGTAATCGGTTGTTAGGGTGGTCTCGGCAAACCTACGCCGGGCCGGAGGTGCCGCGGGCGGCCGATCTTTGGCCAAGCCCGCCGTTACGCGCCGCCCTCGCCGCCGATATAAAGTCAAATTCTTTTTAAGCCAAATCTATGCGCCGCCTCGGAGAGCGTCTCCAAATCGTCCGCGTTCTTTATCACCGCGTAAGTATCGGGGGATACGGTCAGAATTACCGGATTGGAGGCGAGCGGCAACAGGTCTGTGGCGGCGTAGCCGATTTTGGGCGAACGCGGTATGCCGGGCAGTACTTCTTTGGGGGGGGTGGCGTAGTCCGGCAGTTCGTTATTCAATAATAGGTTGCGGTCGACGGCGTACAGGCCGGTGTTGAATGGTAAATAGGCTCCGGTGTTTTTATTGACGATTGACCGCGTTTCGTTGTTGCGGATGGCTTGTTCCACAATGCAGACAGTCCGCTTGCCGCCTTTTTCTATCGCCACGAATGTACCGAAAGGATCGGCGCTGTCAAAGCGGCTTCGGGGAATTCCCACCCCGACGCAGTCGCGGCCGCGCGACGCAACGGCTATGCTTGCTATCATTTTAGGTTCGTATACGGCGGTGGCTTGGATTATTAAGAGTTTTTCACAATCAAGGGATGATAAACATTTCTGTTTTAACATCATCAGCGGCCCGCCCGTCTCATCCGGCTGTACTATCGGCGACAGATTGCCGTCTGTCAACCGCACGGCTATCTTCTCGTCAAGCGTAAAGTGCAAGCGCTCGCCCTGCGGTACCGTTTGTATGTTCGACAGGCCGAAATTATCGTATTTACGGATGATTTCAGGGATAACCCGGTCGGTGATCGATCCTGCCGGTCCCGTGGTAACGATCACCGGCACATCTATACGGTATTCGCGGCAAATAGAGCTTACCATCGACAGGTTTATCTGCAACGCGCCGAAATTGTTCGGGAAATTTTTGAGCGGGTATGTCGCTTTTGTAAAGTCGCGTAATGACTCCTCCGGCGTTCCTCTTTCGATCAAGCTGAGCCTCAGCCGCTCGCCGTCGCCGCCGGCGGTAAAGACTATGGCGCAACCGGAGAGGGCGCTTAACGCGCTATCGGTAACGGATTGACTGTCCGACACGTCGGGGAAGTCCTGTACCGCGCCGTCCAACAATTTTTTGGACGACTCCGCGTTTTCTATGGCCCGCCTTCGGCGGTTCAACTGATCGGAAAAGGTTTTGGGGGGGAAGCGGGCGTTCATCAATTCGACAAACGCGTTAACGGCATTAACGCCAACGCGAGAATCTTGCAGCAATTCTCGGTTGTAAATTACGTCGGTCAACGTATTGATTGTCCAAATGTCCATGTCAGTTTTCAACAACGATATTGGCCCCTATCCTCACAAAATCCTCGACAAACGTCGGGTAGGTGACCTCCGCCGCCTCCGCGCCGTCTATCTCCGTCTCCCCATCCGCGTTCATTCCGGCCAAAGCCAGCGCCATCGCCACCCTGTGGTCTTTGTGGCTGTTCACTTTCGCGCCTTTGAGCTTTCCGCCGCGCACCACCATGCCGTCGGGCAACTCTTTGACGGATATTCCCATTTTTCCGAGTTCCTCTACCATCACGGCTATTCTGTCGGTCTCTTTTATTCTTGCTTGGGCCACGTTTGTGAAGACCGTTTCCCCAACGGCTGCGGCGGCGGCTACGGCTAAGGCCGGCAGGGCGTCGGGGGTGCGGTTCAGGTCTATTATGGTGCCGTTCAGGTTGCCGCCGGTTACTATCACGGTGTCGCTGCTGCGTTCTACCGTGGCCCCCATCGACTCTAAGTGGCGGAAGACCTCCTTGTCGCCCTGCGTGTCGGAGAAGTCGAGCCCGCATAGCTCTATGGGCGCGCCGCCGATCGCGGCGGCGGCGGCGGCGAAAACGGCCGACGAGAAATCAGCAGGTATGACCGTATCTATCGGCTTGTAGCTTTGACCGCCGCGCACCTTGTAGGAGGTCAGTTCCTTAGAATACTCTATCTCTATCTCCTGACCGGCAAGCCACCACAGCGTCATCTCTACGTAGGGTTGCTCGTGCAGGTTGTGCACGGTGATATGCGTGTCCTTCGGCATGAGCGGCGCGGCAAAGAGAAGGCTCGACACAAACTGCGACGATATGCCGTCCACAGTGGCGCGCCCGCCCTTGAGCGGCCCGTGGATGACAAAGGGCAAATCCTGTTCGGCCACCTCCACATTAACGACGGCGCCGAGCTGCTCAAGCGCGTTTAGCAGCGGCCGCATAGGCCTTTTGCGTAGCGAGGCGTCCCCGTCGAAACGTCGTTCCCTCCCGCCAAGAGCCGCCGCCGAGCAGAAGAGGTTTAACCCCGTGCCGGAATTTCCCATGTCTATAAGATCGGTGCCCAAATCATAGGCGCCGCCGATGCCCACCACAAAAACATCGCCGTCGCGAATGTCCACTATGGCCCCCATTGACACCGCCGCCCTAAGCGCCGACGCGCCGTCGCCCTGCAGCAGCGGACGACGAACCACGGAAGCGCCGGACGCCAACGTGGCGACCAACAGCGCACGTATAGTATGCGACTTGGACGGCGGAATCACTATCGCGCCGGTCGGCGACGATGGCCTTACTGTCCATTTCATATTATTGCTCTCCTCAGTCAGCCGTCAATCATTGCAAAACCAATGACCGCAACCACGTTTCATCGAAAATATCCACCGGCGCGTCCACCCCGGTCCAATACCTAAAAGACTCCAGCCCCTGATATAACAACATCAACAACCCGTTCCTCACCCTGCATCCGGCCATAGCCGCCTCACGCAAAAATCTCGTTTCTCCCGGATTGTACACCACGTCAAAAACCGTCATCCCCGAGTGAAAAAAACTCTTGTCCATCGGCGTATCGTCCACATTCGGACGCATCCCAACGCTCGTACAGTTGACTAACAGGGAACACCTGCCCAAAAACTCAGCGCATTGCGGCGCCCCTATTTTAACGCCGCATACCGACGCCTTACCCAACCCCTTTATCGACAACGCCAACGCCTCGGCTTTTTCAACAGACCGAGCGGCGATAACAAGCGACTTGCACTTTTTGTCAAGCAGCAACGCCGCGCCGAGCGTCCGAGCCGTCCCCCCGCTGCCCAAAATCACAACGCCGTCACCCCCGTCAAGCAAATGCCCCGTCGCCTCAAGCGCCCTATAAAACCCTATTGGATCGGTAGTAGTCCCGCAAAGCCTCCCGTCCTTTAAATAAAGCGTGTTAACCGCCCCCACAGCCGCCGAAAGCTCGGAAATCTCGTCGCAAAAACGCAACGCCCGCTCCTTATGCGGAATAGTAACGTTAGCCCCCGCCATGCCGGATCTCAACGTATAGATCGCGGAGTGGAATGACCTCGCCTCCACACGGAGCGGAATATACACATACGGCAACCCAAGAGCCTCAAACGCCCTATTATGTATCGGCGGCGAAATTGAGTGGGCGACAGGGTCGCCTAAAAGACAGACTGTTTTGGTCGCGCCGGTGATACGGATATTATTCATGTTTAAATCCATAAAATCAAATTCTTTTATTTTTTAAAGTTCTTCCTCTCCCCTCGCCTCCAACCCTCCGTCGTCAATCGCCCCGAAATCCTCCCGCCAAGACTCTAACTCCTGAACCATACTTGACTGTTTTAATTTCCGTAACGCCTTAATCTCTATCTGCCTAACTCTCTCATTTGTCAACCCCAATTTTGCCCCGATCTCTCCTAACGTCTTTATCCTGCCGTCGTCAAGGCCGAAACGCATTATTACCGTCTCACGCTCTTTATAGTCCAATGAGTCTAATACCGCGGAGATACATTCCTTTAAGTTATTGAGCGACAATCTGTTAAACGGGTCTTCGCTTTGCGTGTCTTCTATGTACTCGCCCACTGTAGTCCCTTCGTCGTTGCCGACCTCTTTGTCTAGCGAGATAAGGGTGGACGCGCACTCAAGGGCCATCTCTATCTTTTCCTCCGAGCATTTGAGTTCCTCGGCGATCGTATCTATCGTCGGCGGCTCTCCGTGTATCACGCTGTATTTTCTGCTGAACTGCTCGATCTTGTTGACAAGGTCAAACGTGCCGGCGGGCAGGTGTATGGTCTTGGATTTTTCGTGGATGGCGCGCGATATCGACTCGCGGATCCACCATATAGCATAGGTGGAGAACTTGTAGAACTTGCGGTAATCGTAGTTTTCAACCGCCGTTATCAGGCCTTTGTTGCCCTCTTGTATCAGGTCGCTTATCTCCAAGCCCCTGTGCGCGTAGCGTTTCGCTATGCTGACCACAAGGCGCACGTTGGCCTCTATCATTGCGCACTTCGCCTGGTCGCGCACGCCGTCCCAATAGGTATAGGTCTCTATGAGCGCCTCTTGTTTATTTTCAAAGAGATGTTCCCGATACTTGCCGAGGATATCGCGAATCTGCCGCGTGTTGAGGCGCAGTTGCTGGAACTTCTCTATGTATTGCTCCTCCATGCCGGATACCTTCTCAAGGAGCGCCTTGTCGCCCGACTTGCCCGCCGCGGTCTTCAACCGCTCTGTCTCCTCGGTCAAGGCCTTTGTCTCCGCAAGGCCCTCCAAAAAAGACTTCCGCAGCTCCTCCACTTTGGCCGGATCCTTTATCTGATCCTCCCGCACCCGAAGCACGTCGGCGGGCTCTATGTGCCCGTCCTTGAGCTGCTCCCCTATGCGGTACACCGCGCTCTGGACAAACGACTCCCTAAACGCCATGTCCATCAGATTGCGCTGCGCGAAATACATAAGTATCGCGTGTTTGCTCTCTTGACCATGGTCAATCAGCGGAACGCGCCGCAGACTGTTCATGTACAACCACATCGGATCGCCGTAATGCATGTCCTTTTGCAACTCTTTATGCGCCTCTTTTTCCATTTTTGTTCCACATTCTCCTTGAGTATGTATTTATATCAGTGATAATGATTATTTCAACAAAAATCCGATTCTCGCGCCGAACTCCAACCCGCCTTTGCTGAGCGCGCTGCTTGACAAAAACGTCGCCCATACCGAAGCTCCGGCCTGTCCCTCAAGCACCTGCCCGTCCACGCCTACGGTAAACCCGGATACGCGCGCAAACCCGTTCAGCGAATTCTGCGGATTGTAGAGCGGCTGTTTAGTCATGTTCAGCGCCGGATTGAGCGGTTCGACGCTCAAACGCGGTTGCGACACGCCGAACGCCCCCGAACTGCCGGAGATAAAGTAGGCCACGCGCGGGGTAATCACTATGGGCATCTCCACATACTTGTTTATGTTTGTGGATACGCCGAACGCGGTATGGTGAAGCGTCCGTGAAGAATCCGTCGGCGCCGCGTAGGCGGATCCGCAACTAAGCCATAAAGCGGTAAGCGTGTACTCCACGTGCAGGTCGGCATAGTCAAATATACTCGCCCCCGCGCCCAAGCCGAACCAGAAACTTTTCAAACCGTATTCCGAACCGTCCCTTTTATTGCCTAAATTAACCGGATAGTTATTTCCCTTCTCCGGCTCGCGCTTCTCACCCGAGTTGTTCGTAAAGCCCAAAAGCAACCCGGGCTTCAGCACGATCTTGTCGTCGGGCATAGGCGAGAAACGCCCCAGCATCGTCAAAAATATGCTCAGACTGTCGTTTCGGATAGCGTCCCGGTCGTCGCCGTCGCCAAGCGCCGTATAGACAAAACGGCTCCAAGCGTACGAGAAATCAAAATTGCCGCGCACCGGAAGATCCTCGCCGCCGACATCCAAGTTGACGCCTACTTCCGGCAGGTTTGTTTGACAAGAACGCTCGGTATTGGCCACGTTATTTTTCTCGTACCGCACATCGCCGCTGACAAACATCCCCAGCCGCAGAAGCGGGTGCACCTGCGAACCTATGTCGAAACGTATCCGCTCGACCCCGCCTATCATCCTATCTTCCCAATCGTAATAACGATCCCACTCCAAATCGCCGTAAAAACCGACGACCGAAAACGCGCCCCTTATCGCCCCTGAGGTGCTCTGCGTGGCCAAGACAAGACCGAACCTATGCAACGGAAGCTTCGCGGTGGTGTCGGCAATCTTGCCGGTCAATATGCTAGGATCATAAAAAGCCCGGAAAAATATCTGCCCCGGATTTCCCATCGTAAGCACCGGCGCGTTCCAATACTGCCCCGTCTCATCGCCCAACCCGTCATGCCTATAGTCAAACCGCGCGTCAAAACGCGGACTCCCCTTCTCAAATAACCCAAGCGGGGAACCGCCGAGATCGTAACTATTATAATGCGCCGAGTCGGTGAAGAACGGGCGGCCCTCAAACATCATTTCGCCTTGCTTTGAAACGCCCTTCGTTTGGGCGAAACAAATAGAGATTGATGAGACGACGATAAATATCAATACATAGATGTTGTGATGTTTTTTCATACTAACCCTCCGGTGACAATAAAGATTTAAAAAAAATCAGATTACCCACGACGCAATCGAAAAATATATTAATATCCCGCTTATATCCGCAATGCTCGCAACCAAAGGCGCGCTTGCGGCGGCGGGGTCTTTTCCTAATTTGTATAGTATGAACGGCAACAATAAGCCTAAAAGGCTGCTTGCCGTTACTATCACCACCATAGATATCGCCACTACTATTCCCACACGCGCGCCGCCCCTATAAAACGCCAATCCGCAGACGGCGGCGGACATTGTGGCGCCCAGCAGCGCGGATACCGAGACTTCTTTTATGAACATACGCCGCAGGTCGCCCATCTTCACATTTCCGGTGGCTAAAGCGCGCACCAGAAGCGTGGCGGACTGCGAACCGGCGTTGCCGCCGCTGCCTACCAAGAGCGGCAGGAAAAAGACCAGCGCCACCGTCGCGGCTATCGTGTCGGTGAAGAACGACATCTCGAAGCCGGAGAGGATGTTGACCAGCACCAGCAGAACAAGCCATCCGATGCGGCTGCGGAAGAGTATCGAGACCGCCGCCTCGCGGATGCTCTCTATGGGACCCTCGCCGCCCACCTGCACGCTCACCGCGCCCAGCTTCTGGAAGTCCTCCGTCACCTCCGCCTCGGCCACGTCCATCAGGTCGTCGATCGTCACTATCCCTATCAGCACCCCCGCCGAATCCACCACGGGCAGCGCTAAGTAGTTGTACTTCTTGATCACCGCCACGGCCTCCTCTTGGTCGCTGTAACCGCTCAGCGACACGAAGTTGCCGTCCATTATGGACTCCACGCTCTTCTCCGGCGGCGCCAATACAAGGTAGCGCAGGGATATCTCGTCCAACAGTTTGCCGTCATTATCAACGACGTAGACGACGTTCACCGTCTCGCTCTCCGAGCCGTGCTCCCTGATGTGCTCAAGCGCCTCCGCCGCGGTCATGTCCGCCCGAATGTCCAAAAAATAGGGCGTCATCACCCTGCCTACGCTACCCTCGGGATAACCCAAGAGCTGGCGCGTCTCGGCCAAGTCCTCCGGCGACAGAAGGCCCATAAGCCTGCGCGTCACCTCCGCGGGCATCTCGTCTATGAGCGCGGCGCGATCGTCGGGGTTCAGCTCCGAGAGCAGGCCGCGCACCTCGCGGTTGGTCAGCTCCTTGAGCAAGTCGTTATGCATTCCCGGCGTGAGCTCGGCAAAGACCTCCGCCTCGTAATCCCTGGGCAAGAAGCGCAGAAGCAACACCCGCGTAGGCTCGTCTATAGACCCTATGAGATCGGCGACCTCCGCCGGCGGCCAGATGACGAGCGCGTCGCGCATATCCGTCCATTGCCGCTCACGTATGAGCTGTACGATCTCGGGGGTCAGAAGCTCTTTAAGCATAGCACCTTAACCGAACTCCTCAAGCGCCAGCGCTCCCGCGCCAAGCACGCCGGAATCCTCGCCCATCTGCGCGGGCACGATTTCGCATAGTTTAAATATCTCCGGCCAGCAGTGGCGCGCCGCGTATTTTTTGACCGCCTCAAGCACCACGCTCCCCGCCATCATCACGCCGCCGCCCAGAACCACCCGGTCCGGTGAGAAGGTGTTGATAATTATCCCCACGGCGCGCCCGAGCATGTCGCACGCCCTCTCGTGCACCTTGAGCGCCAACTCGTCGTTTTTCGCCACGTATTCGTAAACTAATTTGCTTGTAACCTCGCCGGGATTTTCGTGAACCAACTTTGCGAAATCCGACTTGCATCCCTCACTCTTTGCAAAATCGACCGCCGCTTTCACGATCCCCGTCGCCGAAGCGTAACGCTCCACGCAACCGCGCTGACCGCACGGGCACGGCTCCCCGTCCGTCTCCACCACAATGTGCCCGATCTCCCCCGCCATCCCGTGGCCTCCCTTGTAGAGACGCCCGTTGGTCACGATGCCCCCGCCCACTCCGGTCCCGAGGGCGAAACAGACCATGTTCTGAACCCCGCGCCCCGCCCCGAACATAAGCTCCGCCAAAGCCACAGACGTCACGTCGTTGGCCGCCGAAGCCCGCAGCCCGAAGCGCTCCGCTATCGGAGCGTACACCTGCATCCCCGTCCACCCCGGCAGATTGGCCCCGCCGTTCAAAATAACCCCGTCGGCGTCAACAAAGCCGGGCGTCCCTATGCCAACCCCGATAAACTCCCCCGCCCCACCGCCGCTCTCGGCAAGCTTCCCTATAAGCGACAGTATGTTATCCATAATGCGCCGCCCGCCACCCTCCGCCTCCGTAGGCACCCGGGTAACGCCGCCGCAAATCCCATTCTCATCAATAATAGCGCCTTTTATTGCCGTTCCACCTAAATCTATTCCTATAGCTTTTTTTCCCATAGCCTGTTTCCCCTTAAGTCTAATGCTTTTAAAGTCAAAGTCTTTAAATCTTTTTTAGACGAAGCCCCTTCGGGGCTTCATAGGCTATGCGGGGCTAAACCCCGCATAGATAAAATCAAAGTCAAAGTCAAAGGCTTTTTTCTTTTGACGTTGACTTCATCTATGCGGGGTTTAGCCCCGCATAGCCTATGAAAGGGCGCGATTTATCGCGCCCTTTCGTCTAAAAATGAATTTAAAGATTTTGATTTTAAGCGCCCTTTCGTCTAAAAAAGATTTAAAAGATTTTAAAGACTTTATAATTCTAATCACTGCTTACCCCTTACAACACCCAACATCTGCATAGGCACCTTGTACACATCCGGCTTGCTGTCCCCCTCCGCTTTCGATTCGCACGTCGCCTTTAATAGGTAGGTGCCGGTACCCACCAAACGCCCCTTCTTGTTTTCGCCGCGCCATCTCCATGAGACCATTTTATCGCCGCTCCCGTCGCCGTTGTCAACCGTTGTATCTATCACAAGCGCGCCAACGTTGTCGAATATCCTTATATTCGCCTTGACCGTCATCTTCGTTACGCCCCTGGGCCTCGGATCAAACAAAAAGCCCATTGAGTTCGACCCGGACGCGTCGCTCACGAACGGATTTGCCCCGATCGCGATCTTCCAATTCGCCGCGCGCTTCACCGTGAGCGGCGCCCATCTGTTGTATTCATCATCCTGTACGTTGGACGAATCCACGGCGTCCCCGATTCCTGTCAAATGGCATATATGGACGGAGTCGCCCGATTCCGGATACTCCGCCTGCGGGATTTCGTTGACAACCAAATATCTCGTCACATAATAACCGTTGCCTGAAACGACCGAGCTCAACATCTGCAGCTCCGGTTGGAAGGGTTGGTACTTGCCGGCCTTAGCCATCAACGTTATGGGATTATTCGACGCGAGCGACGCCGTATTGATCTGTTCGCTGTAGTATACGACCAACGTGTCTTGGTTAAAGCCCTCCCCGGCGCCCTTGGGCGAACCGGTCCTCAATTCGGCGCCTAACGCCAGCACCGGTTTGGCCCTGTCCGCGGCCACGACCGACACGGAACCCCAATCCGCCACGCCCGAGCCGAAGGTCAACGTAAACGACATATCGCCGGAGGTCCTGACAGTGGTTGACGACGGCGAAGCGAACGCGGTCGCGGCGCTAAGGTCTATCCTCAGCGTTCCGCCGTCCACGACGGAGAAAAACGCGCCCACATCGGACACCGCCCTGGCCCCGTCGAAGTTGACGCTGCCGCCGGTGAACCACCTGCCTAAGTTGTCAACGCTCTTGTTGAACTCCACGTAGGCGTAGTCGGGCTTGCCCGTGGCGTTGTTCGCGGTGTACCAAGCGGTTTTGACTGTAGGTGGCCGGCCTTGCAAACTCAGCTTCACCCAGCGGTTGCGGTCATGCGGCTTGTTGTCCGCCGCGACGATGCCCGCCGACTGCGTCGCGGCCCTGTCGGTAACGGAGCCGGCGCCCGGATCGAGCCGTATCCATCCCTCCGGAATCGGCCCGTCGTCAGTGTGCGTCACGGCTAATTTGTAGGAGCGGCCCCCGATGGGAGCGGCGCTGATCACGCTGAGCAGCACGCCGTCGGTCGGCCCCGAAGGTTCGATCGGGTTGGGCGTCACCGTATACCTGAGCTTCGTCAGGCTGCTTTCGTCGCGTATGTCTTCGGATATCGTTATAACGATCGTGTCGACCGGGCTGTTGTCCGCATTCTCATAGATCAACGGGGCGCCGCCGTCCGCGCCGTCCTCGGCGATGCCGTTGGCCAATACCGGGCCCACGCCGTCATACAGGGAGGGTACCTCCTCAACCGCGTTCGCGCCGCCGCTGCCGCCGTAAACCTTCACAAGCCCGCTTCCAACCCCGCTGATCGAAGTCTTACCCGTCGGCCTCGACGCCCCCGTAAATACCGCGCGCAAAATAAGGCCGTTCCCGCTTAAAGCCCCGCCCTCCGCGCTCAATACGGCCCCGCTCCAATTCAACGTAACACGGCTCGGCATCGCGCCGGGGCTGGAAAGCGGCGTGCCACCCTCAAAGTAGTGTATCAGCAAACTGTCCGGACGCCCCTGACCGTCGCCGTAAACCACCGCGTACTCTATGGCGGTGACAGGTACCCTGAAATTGATATTCTCCCTGCCTCCCGAGGCAATGGACGCGTCGATATCGTCGGCGCTGTTGGTGCGCAACGCGTAAACGTTTATTCCGGCGTTGCTGATATCCCTATTGGCGCCCGGCGCGGTGCCGACCCAGAAGGTCGCGACGCCGGCGTTGAGCGGAAATACAGTGGACGGCGTTCCCCCCGCCGTAGCGCTGAACACCAAATTGTTGTCGCTGGGGCTGACCAGCACAAACTGATTGGGGCGGCCGGTGTTGACGCTGTCGCCCACCACCACCTTTACCGTTATCTGCACCCACGCGCCCGCCGTCGTGTCGATTACCACCGTAGGGTCGAAGTAGGTTTGCCACTGCTTGCCCGGCCCGTTGTCGCTGTAGAAGACTTCGAGGCGGTCGAGGGCGCGGCCCACGCGCAGGCGGCCTACGTTATCATTCGGCCTCTGATTGCCGCCGGTGATACTGGCCGTGGCTGTCATGTCGAATGTTTGCCCCGATGTGCCGTTGGTCACTTTCGCTATGAACTCGGCCACGCCGGTTTTACCGGTTGTGGTAACACTCTTCGTGTTAATGTTGCCGGGGGCGCCCACATCCCCTACCTCGGTATTATTGGAAGAGATGCTAACCTGCACGGGCACGTCCACCGGGTTGTTCCACTTGTCCTGAACCTCAACGGTGACCGGCCTCTCAACGCCCCTATTTATCACCGTGGCGTTGGCGTTGCCCAACTGGCTCAGCGGTATCGGGTCGGTGAAGATTAAGTGGTCAGGCGCTCCGGGCTTTACGTATATGTCGACCGTACCGATGAAGACCAAACGCCTATCGCCGCTCAACACGGAAACCCCCGTGCTCATTATCGTCTCTCCGCCGGCTTTGGTAAAGTAGACGGGGAAATCTTGTCCGTTTCTGGACACGCTCGGGGTATAATCAAACGGATTATTCGGCCAATTGCTCGCCGGGGGAGTATACATGAACGCCGAGGCGTCGGATTGGAGTTCGAAAGAGACATTGCTGAGATCGCCGTCCGTATACGACGCGCAGGTTTGGGTGTTTGTGCCCCTGCACGGTTTTACGTTCAGCGTGTACTGTTCGCCCGCCCTCACCGTATCGACCTTAACGCCGTTTGACCTGACCTCCAGCTTAAGGGTGTAATCAAGTTTGCGGTAGGGCAGGAAACCGATGTCGGATGTCACATCGTTGCCGTTCGCGTCTTTGCCGGCGACCGCAATCTCAAAGAAACCGTATAGGGTGTCATTAGTTGTGGGCAAAGCCGGTACGGTAATCTGGGCCCTATTGTTGCCGTTGACCGCAACCGGCCCGGTCGGTTTTGTCGGCGAAGTGATGGCGTTCGCCGGCACGGCTTTATCTTCGGTAGTCGGCAAAGGCGCTACCCAACGCAGGAAATTGACCGTGGCGTTTGTCATCGTACCGCCTTCGACATTAACAAAGTAATTCGCGGTGGCCGACGTACCGGACACAAGCACGACGTTGGTCGGTTTGACCCTCGCCACTGTCGGAAGCGCCCTGCCGGTCGACGAGATAGCGCCTAAGTCGGCTATCGTTCCGTCAGAGTTCCTCATACCTGCGAGCGCCCACCCCTTGTTTTTTATGAATTGCGTGACGCGCGCGTGATCCCATTTCGGTCTGAGAAAATCGGCCGAGGAGGTATCGGTAGAAACAAACAAGTCCTCCGTCCCCGAAATCGACGACCATCTGGCCGTTTCGAGCCAGCGAAGGTTTGCGCTCTCCGGAAACGCCCCGCCCTGACCGGTAAGCGGCGCGCCGTGCGGTACAAACGCGTTTGTACCGACCACCGAATCGGCGATCGGCTCCAAGCACCTGACCTGCGTGATCCCGGTTCTCGGTTGAGGCATGGGCTGTATCTGAACCTGAGTAAAACCGAAGATCTGCTGCCCGTACACACCCTCTATCGCCACCCCTCCGCCGGGCGCCTGAACCTGTGCCCTCTTGCAGTCTTGTACGTTCGCCCTCTCGTATTTCAACTCATTGTTGGCGGCAAACACGCTGTTGTACATCCTATACGGAAAATTATCCTCAATCGTCTGGCTATTTTCAAATCCGTTTTTGAGGGTGTCCGGCTTACTGAATATATTGTTAAAAACCAAATGCGCCGCGCCGGCTTTCCACGTCCCCATGAGATTCCTCGAATTCCGATAAAACGTGTTGTTGTAAATGGCGAACGGCGTATACAACACATCCCTGAAGAGTATCGCTCCCCCGCAGGCATTCGACTTACCGGGTGTGTCGCCCAATATATTCGCTTTATGCCTATTTTCGTAAATGAGGTTGTAACGAATCGTCGACCCCAAATCCCAAGCCGATTCAGTGAAAATCCCCGTCATGTTTCCGTGGATTTTGTTGTACTCAAAAAGATGGTTGCCGGCCGTTCCGAACTTGGAGAGGGGCAGAACCTCCCTCGCCGTACCGACTTGCAAGTCGCCCGGATTCGGGTTTCCGTTGACGCCGCCTATGTTCCGGTCCTTTATCGCGATTCCATAGTAAGCGTTTCCGATATCGCAATTCCGTATAACCGTCCCCCCCGATACAACCACCGCAATGGCGGCGTTGCCGTGGAACATAACCGTACCCCAAACTCCGTCGGTTCCAAACGGCGCAAGCCCGTCCCCGTCTACTTTGATACCGTCTATAGTAACGCCCTGCGCCCGAATGATCCTCAGCGCCCCGCATGTCTCAAAGTTACCGGAAGACCCCACAGTATCTCCGTCCACTGTTCCTTCCGCTGTAGTTTTAGGGCTGTGATTAATCACATCTTTCCATTTAATTGTAGGCCGGGCGTGATTCCCGAACAACCTCCCTCCACCCGGCGGCGTGTACTTTATGGTGATCCCATTCTTGCCGCCCACCACAGCGGCCGTGCCCTGCCCCGGCTTGAACTGGTTCTTCCCATTCCACGGGCTGACGTCACGCCCGTCTATGGTAACCTGCTCCTCATAAACCGCCACGTCCATAATCTCAATAACCTGCCCCGGCCTCGCCGCGTTGACCGCCTCCTGAACGGTCTTGAACATACACGCGTCCTCCCCCGTAGTCTTGCACACGGTGATATCCGCAGCCCAAGATGCCGATGCTGTAATAAGAGCGGAAAGCGCGATACATATACTAAAAACAGTCTTCATATTAACCTCATTTTTTAAAGTCAAATTCTTTAAAGTCAAATTCTTTAAATCTTTTTTAGACGAAGCCCCTTCGGGGCTTCATAGGCTATGCGGGGCTAAACCCCGCATAGATAAAATCAAAGGCTTTTTTCTTTTGACGTTGACGTTTCGGTGAGGGGTTTAGCCCCGAACCGCCTATGAAAGGGCGCGTTTACGCGCCCTTTCGTCTAAAAAAGA
>JAITFI010000020.1 GCA_031281485.1 Chitinispirillales bacterium
TGAGATTCGCGAAAATATCCTGCGAGTTCCCGCTGAAGGGCGGGCTGAACGTCGGCAAGCAGTTGAAGTTAGCCGACGCCGCCGGTTCAAGGTACGCGCTCTTTATCGGCGGGGACGAGGCGAAATCGGGACAGGCGCGGCTGAAAGACTTGGCGACGGGAAACGAGGAGCTGATTGACACGGCGAGATTAGAGGAGCGGTTGGTCGATATAATAAGTTGATCTTTAAAAGGAAACGAAATGATAATAAAACCGACACTCGAAGAGGCGAGGCAGATCGCGAAGTCAAACGGCGGCAAGTACAGCGTCGTCCCGATCAGCGCCGAGCTTTTCGCCGACACCGCCACGCCGATATGCGTGCTACGGAAGCTGAAAACCATCAGCCGCCATTGCTTCATCCTCGAAAGCGCCGAGGACACCAAGAACTGGGGGAGGTACACCTTCTTGGGATTCGACCCGTCGAGCGAGATCACTTGCATAGACGGCGCTATGAAGATCACGGCGACGGACGGGACGGTGAAATCCTTTCAGACTAACGACCCGAATAAGCATATTCAGGAGATATTGGATCAACATAGGAGCGTAAAGATTGAAGGGCTCCCCCACTTCACCGGCGGGCTTGTGGGCTACTTCGCATACGATTACGCGAAATACGCCGAGCCAACGCTTAAATTAGACTCCCGCGACGAAGAGCATTTTCAGGACGTTGACCTGATGCTCTTCGACAAGGTCATAGCGTTTGACCACTACCGGCAGAAGATCGTTCTTATAGCCAATATCGGCACGCGCGACATCGACGCGGAGTACGGGCGCGGGGTTGAGGCGCTTGAGCAGCTGAAAGGGCTGATAGAGGGCTGCGCGCCGGAACGGACAGCGCAGGCGTCCCTGAAATCCGAATTAAAGGCCCTCTTTACAAAAGAGGAATTTTGCGCGATGGTGGATAAGGCGAAGTGGCACATAAAGGAGGGCGATATCTTTCAAGTGGTGCTCTCCAACCGCTTTGAGGCGGATTTCGAAGGCAGCCTCTTCGACGCATACCGCGTACTGCGAACGATAAACCCGTCGCCTTATATGTTCTACTTCAGCGGGAGCGATTTGGAGATAGCCGGGGCGTCGCCGGAGACGCTTGTGAAGCTTAAAGACGGCAAGCTCTACACCTTCCCGCTGGCGGGGACGCGCCCGCGCGGCGCGACGGAGGAGGAGGACGCGGTGCTCGAAAAGGGCCTGCTCGCCGACGAAAAAGAACTCGCGGAACACAATATGCTGGTCGATTTAGGCCGCAACGACCTCGGCAAAATCAGCAAGTTCGGCTCAGTGGCGGTCGAAAAGTACATGTCCATACTGCGCTTCTCGCACGTCATGCACATAGGCTCCACTGTAAGCGGAAACATCTTAGACGGCAAGACCGGCCTCGACGCCATAAACGCCGTCCTGCCCGCCGGCACGCTCTCCGGCGCGCCTAAGATACGCGCCATGCAAATCATCAACGAACTCGAACAGTGCAAACGCGGCGTCTACGGCGGCGCGATAGGATATTTGGACTTCACCGGCAACATGGACACCTGCATCGCCATAAGAATCATCTACAAGAGGGGCGGCAAGGTCTTCATCCGCTCCGGGGCGGGGATCGTGGCGGACAGCAATCCGGAAACCGAATACCAAGAGTGCGTAAATAAATCCATGGCGGTCAAAAACGCGCTCACGCAGTCCGCGGGAGGGATTGACAAATGATACTTTTAATCGATAACTACGACAGCTTTTCGTACAACCTATACCAATTCATAGGCGCGATAGACCAACACATAAAGGTCGTGCGCAATGATGAGATCAGCCCCGAAGAGATCAAAAAACTCGCGCCCAAGAGAATCTTCATCTCCCCCGGCCCCGGCAAGCCGTCGGAGGCCGGTATCTGTATTGATGTTATAAAGAAACTTCACGCCGACATACCGATCCTCGGCATTTGTTTGGGGCACCAAGCCATATTCGAGGCTTTCGGCGGTACGGTATCTTACGCAAGCAAACTAATGCACGGAAAATCGTCGCAGGTATCGGTGGATAACGAAAACCCTCTGTTCAAAGGCCTCCCGCCCGTCATACAGGCGGCGCGGTACCATTCGCTCGCCGGGGTTAAGTCTACCCTGCCCGACGCGCTATGCGTAATAGCGCAAACGGAAGACGGGGATGTAATGGCAATCTGTCACAAGGACTACCCTACCTACGGAGTTCAGTTCCACCCCGAGTCTATACTTACGCCTTTAGGGAGAAAAATCATTGAGAACTTTATGCAATAAATCAAAGTCTTAAAAATCTTTTTTAGACGAAAGGGCGCGATAAATCGCGCCCTTTCATAGGATATGCGGGGCTAAACCCCGCATATAAAGTCAAAGTCAAAAGAAAAAAGCCTTTGACTTTGATTTTGATTTTATATATGCGGGGTTTAGCCCCGCATATCCTATGAAGCCCCGAAGGGGCTTCGTCTAAAAAAGATTTTGATTTTAAAAGATTTTAAAAGATTTTGACTTTCCCCATTCTTTTACTTTTCAACCGGCGCGTTCAACAGATAAACCCATAAATCGTACAGCACCGGCTCTCCGTCTCCCAACAACGGCGTGTCGGAGTCCATGCAAAGCATATTGTGGTAAACGGATTTATCCTTGCCCGGCTTCGTCGGCTTTATCGATGTTATCAGCGTGTTCGAATTCGCGTACGGGAAACCCGTAACGTCTATGTTTATCACCGGGCCGACGTTTCTGAAGCCGAAGGCGTTCCAGTATTTGCGCATCGCCGTGATGGGCATAGTCTCATCCATCGTGTGCGCCACGGCGAAGAATTTTTCTATTCGCGTGTTGCCGCGTTTATTGATCCATGAACCGGCCTTGTCGGACATGAAGGTGTAGTCCATGGATGCGAACATTATTACGCCGACGGTGCTGTAGTACTTGCCGAGCAGGGCCGCGTGGCCGCCGCCTTGCGAGTGCCCGGCTACAAGGATTCTCGACCAGCGCGGGACGTCTCCGGCGGTCAGGTACTGATCCCATCCGTCAAGCGGGTAGCGGTCGGCGAGATAGCGCAACAGCTTGACTAAACGGTTCTCGGCGCTGTTGGGGCGGCTCACGTTCACGTGGGGCGAGAAATCCGCGCCGAAGAGTATTTCGCGGCGCATATTTTCATGGCACTCGGCATTGCGGCTTTTGCCGCACTTAATGTTGACTGAGACGTCGTTCACGTATTGCAGGCTTATGGCGTGGAAGCCGCGGTCGGCGGCGGTTTCGCAGATCATCTTGTAATTCATGGCGCGCGATTTTGTCCCGGGAAAGAAGAGGAAGAGGACGCCGCGCCGCGCCGCCCACGGGTTAATCACGGCATAGTGGTCGTATTGCGCGCTCCTGATGGCCGGATCGGTCTCTGCGGGCGCGACGGCGTATCCGTCAGCCGACACGCGGCCTGACCCAAGTATCAGCAGCCAAAAGGCTATGCAGGCGGTTGTTTTATAGAACTTGATCATTGTATTAAATACTACGGGCGACACCGGAAAACATTTGCGGCTAATCTCATATAATCTGTCTGCTATCCGCCGTTATTCATAAAGTCACATCTTACCCATATCGTCCCGCTTTCTGAATCCCGTCTTCTCGAAGGCCGCCCTCACGAAGTCCCGCGCGACCTCGTCCCAATTTTCGCTTGTCGCCTCCTCGCGGAATATAGGCGTAATCGTTTTCACGCGACCGTAAGATATAATCTTCAGCTCGCGGTTGTCCCAGAGGACGAACGCGGCCAAGAACACGAGCTTTCGCGGGATGCCCGCGTAAAAACCCTGCTTCGCCCGCTCTTGGTAGTACGGATCGGTCTCGGTGCCTATGCGTATCTTGTCTAAGAACAGAACCAGCGACGCGTCCTTATCTCCGTCAAATTTGATCTTCGTGCCGAGGTCGGGTATCTCTAAGGTAACGCTCTCGTCGACGGTGGCGACCGCCTCTTTCGTCACCAAGTAATCACGGTCCGTTTCCGCAACAAACGCCTCCTTGACGTCGACTTCGCCGAGCAGGTGCTTCACCAAGAGCTCGCGGAAGTAACGCCATACCAGCGTGTCGGCGCTGACAGTCGTATCGTTTGACGGATGACCCAGCGACTTTTTCAGGTCGCCGTAGTAGATCGCTTGCGGGGCGTTGTCTATTATAGACACGCCTATAGTGGCGTTGATGGCGAAGTGCTTCTTGTAGCCGGGCGCCATTACGACCTTGGTGGCGGAGCCGCCGCAACCGGCTGTTATCATTGCCGCGGTTAGGAGCGTTATGGCTAAGAGGAAGAACGCCTTCCCGGAACCGGTAAGCCGCTCGTAGATACGGGCGGTCTTGTCTACGTAGACGAAACCCCGCTCCCGAATTTTTTGGAAGTCTTGGATGTCTACGGGCAGGATCCTTTTGGTTTTTGTCGCCATAATACCTATAAATTAGTATTTGCGCAACAAAAAAGGGTAGATGAAATTGTCGAATTAACCGATCTTTCGGTTGACGATGTTTTGAAGGCGTGACCCGTTTGATGTCGGCTTCGCCGAGATAAACATGTTGCCGCTATGCGACGAAGACGCTAAAAATAAGGGGGAGGCCGAATACCGGCTTCCCCACCGCATTACTCCTGAACGCACCGCGCCGAGAAGGCCTCGATCTTGTAGTAGTAGTCGTACTCGCTCGCGAAGTCGGAGTCGGAGTCCATGCCCCGGGTGTAGGCGTTGCTACTCGGGTACTCAGTAGCCGTCCACCACATGCCGACGAGGCCGACACCGTAAAAATCGCCACTGGAGTAACGGTAGCCTCCCGGCAAGGCCGAAAATCCGTAGTCATTCGTCCCATTACCATTGTTATTCCATCCACTCGTCGATTTCAGTTTTTTACCCGCCGTAGAAGTAGAAGTTCCGCCAACCGCCGTTACCAAACCAGCCCACTCCCCGCGAGACGGCAGTCTCATCCCAACAGACTGACAAGCACTCTTCGCCGCCTCCCACGTATACAGCCTACCGTACTTCGCGCAATTCGCTTGTATCTGCGACGGCGTAAGCGTAACATAACCATCACCATCAACATATACTTGACCGCCCTCCCCGTAACACCAAGAATCCGCCGTCTCTACGTTCAGATTCGTCGTCATCCACTTCAATCTGCCCAACATCACCGTCCCGGAAGCCCCCCCGCCGGTATTATTACCCCCGGTGTTGTTATCCCCGCCGTTGTAGTTATCCCCGCCCGACGGATTACCATCCCCCCCGCACCCGATCAACCCCAGCCCGAAGACCGCAGAAAACGCCAATACACGCCACATCGTCTTAATTTTCATACCGCGCTCCCCTTTAAACATAGAGTAGAGTGAAAAAGCAATCGACATTACTATGGATTAGACCTCGTTATTAAGAGATTTGTTACAAAAAACATGCTTAAAGTCAAATTCTTTAAAAGATTAAATTCAAAATCTTTTTTTTAGACGAAGCC
>JAITFI010000057.1 GCA_031281485.1 Chitinispirillales bacterium
AAATAGGTGCGTGGCCGCGTATATCTGTAAAGGCGGGAAGATTGCCGAATTAAAAACAAAAACGTTGCAAAACGGGAAATTTACCCCCCCCCCCCCCCCCCACACACATATTTTATAGCCTTTTTTGGGGCTATACGCTACGTAAATCAACGGTTTGCCACCGGGGAGACATTTTTGTCCACCCAAAAACAATGCGCTGTAAACGCGTTAAAAACACGTTTTACGGGGGTATGCCCTTTACGCGTTTTTCCGGTTTCCGCACACAAAAACAGATGCTTATCGAACCGATGGAAAGATAACTAAAAGATAATTATTTGATTCTATAAACAATTAACACTCTTTGACGGAGGTCTTTATGAGGGGTTTTAATCGGCAGGTACAGGGATGGGGAGTGACGCTGTTGTTGGCGGCTGTTGCGGTAGTTACGGCGGGCATTTTTTGCGGGACGGCTTTTGCGCAGGAGAAGCCGAAAGCGGCCGTATACATTATGGGGAATCCCGAAGGTCGGGACGCTCTACGAATGGCGGTTAATACATTCTTGGTTAAGAGCGGCAAGTATCAGATGGTCGCCGTTGATGCCATTGACGTGGTGGCTAAAGAGCAAAAGAGGCAGATGAGCGGGTCGGTGTCGGACGCGCAAATAGCCAAATTGGGGCAGGACGCGGGCGCACAATACGTATGCGTTGTAGAGCGCACAGAACTTGACGGGTACTCCTACGTTGCGACACGTATGGTGAGCGTCCAAAGTAAAGTGGCGGAGTTTGCGGATATGGTAGAATTGCCTCGCGGGGGGAAAATCATAGACATCATCCAATGGCAAATAGGGTCAATGCTCGGTATGGACGTCGGGCCGAGGCCGACATTCGCGCAACAACAAGCGGCGACATCACAACCCGTAGCGGCAACGCCGCAACCGGTGGCGGCAACTACAAAACCCGCGGCGGCAACTCCGCAAACCACAGCGGCCGCTCCGCAACAAGCCGCCCAACAAACTCGCGTAGATGCTAATAGTACATTAACCGACAGTAGAGACGGAAAGCAATATAGGACTGTGGTGATAGGGGGGATGAGGTGGATGGCGGAGAATTTGAATTATAAGACATCAAGCGGTTCTTGGTGTTATGAAAACCATAATCCAAGTTGCAATAAATACGGCAGGTTGTACGATTGGAAGACGGCAATGACGGTCTGCCCTTCCGGCTGGTATCTGCCGTCGCGTCAGGAGTGGAATGATTTGGCGGCGAGTATTGGTGAAAATATGGCTGGCAAAAAGTTGAAAGCGAAAAGCGGTTGGAACAATAACGGCAATGGAACAGATGAATATGGGTTTTCGGCCTTGCCCGGTGGCGGCCGTGACTCCTATGGCAGATTCGGCGGTGCCGGCAGCAATGGCGACTGGTGGACGGCTACGGAGGACTGGAGCGGCAACGCATACATCCGGAACATATACTATGGCTACGGTCACGTGGTCGATAAAAACTACGACAAGCGCAACGGTCTCTCTGTTCGTTGCGTTAGGGAGTAAGTGCGCCAGTTCGCGCCTCATGTCGTCGTTGTCAACGGGGCGGCAAATCCGTCGCCCCAACATCCCCCATTCCGCGTCCCAGCCGTCGGCGTGATAGGTGGGGTCCCAGCGGGTCGGTTAGTCCCGCCCCAAACATTAATTTGACTTTGGTCGTCCCCAAATATTATCTTAAGTAAGTTAGCGTAGCGTAACCCATCAATAGCGAGGCTATTATGACGCGGTATGTAGAGAAGAACTGGCACGTGGTGGAAGAGATGACCGAGCGGCTCAAGGCGCTGAAGCCGTACAAGGTTGTTTTATTCGGCTCTTACGCGAGAGGCACGGCTACGGAAGACAGCGATTTAGATGTTATGGTTGTATTGGACTCAAACGAGCGTTCCAGAAGATTTGATGATTTTATAGAGCGCGGTAAGCCCGTATCTGCGGCAGTTCGCGAACTCAGAAAGACAATACCGATGGATTTAATTGTTTACACGCTCGCGGAATTCGAATATCTAATACATGAAAAAGATTTCTTTGTAGGGGAAATCATGGAAAGTGGAAAGGTTCTCTATGAAAAATAGTACCAAAGGATGGATATTCTTTGCTGAAAACGATATGATGTTAGTAGAGTCATCCATTGATATATCACGGTTGACAGGACAGGTTATTTTTCATTCCCAACAGGCCATAGAGAAGTACTTCAAGTCATATTTGATAGAAAACGATATTATCTTTCCCAAAACCCATGATTTGCCGACGCTATATGAATTAGTGAAGAAAATAAAGGATTTTAGCATTGACGAAATTATGTTGGAACATATAAGCAACATATATACGGCAACCCGCTATCCAAACAATATCGGGCTTTTACCTGATGGTCAAGTTCCAACAATGGAGAAGTCAAAAGAGGTTTCTGACTTCGCGAAGAATGTTGAGAATATTATCAAGAAAGAGTTGGGGGCGTGAGCGGGTATCGGTGGTCGTGGTGGTGAGATAGTTGGAAGTGCGGGGCGGGTCGCTGTTCGGTCACTCCCCGCCCGTGTGTTTCCGTCGTTTTGCGGTCGAGATCTTCGTTGTTTCCGGAATGGGCGTTGTCTAAGCGCTGAAAAAATAATTTGACTTCGGTAGCGTAAGTATAGTATATTACAAAAAAGTATAATTTAAGCCCCAATCGTTAAAGAGGAGGTTTTATGAGCGTAAAAGCCGGAGCGACGCGTAAATCCAAAACGTCCGGTCTTGACGAGGCCACTATTAACGAGGCCTTTGGCGCCGCGATGGAGGCGTTGAAGAAGCCTCATGTGCCGCAAGACTCGTCCTGCCGGTCTACGGTTGCGGGTCAGGTAGCCGCCGCGAAGCGTTGCGGGTCGAAACTTAAAAAATTCCTTTGAGAAGCCGTGCGGGAGGCTGGAAATGACCAAGCGTAAAGAGATGAGCGTTGAGATGTCGGCGCTCTTAAAAAGCATAAAAGCGGAACGGATTAGGGAAGACGGCAAAGCGGTGGAGTTGAAGTCTATCGGAGACAGGATAGACGAAAAAGCGCAAAAATTGATGCTTTTGGAAAAACGCGAGCACTATTTCTTTGACAACCTTTGTCACTCGCCGGGGTTTGGGAACGGAAGTGAATTTAAGGAGTTTTTGAAATTATTGCCGAGGGAAGCCACAGACTATAAGAGGACCATAGGCCTTTATTTGACCTTTGCTGAATTTACGAAGAAAATAGGTGTCGCTAATGTGTATAAGCTGGATTCAAAAATAGTTTCAACCGTGGTTGAGCACTACCTTGACGACATTGACGCTTTGAAAACAAGATACGGTTATACCGTCATTCAAATACCGAAAATTGCGGGATTGATGACGAATCTTCTTGTAAAATATCGCCCGATAATGCCGACCGATATTGAAAATGACCCGTATCCGCGCGTAAACGAATTATTCGCTATTCACCATGCGTTGTGCATTTGCTCGGAATTTTCGGACGGACTGGAATTAGAGGCCTTTGAAAAGACGACCAAGTATGATTCTTTTATAGAAGATATGCTGTATCTTCTCAACAGGGACTTTACTTCGGAAAGCCTGATCATGGTGTTCAAAACGCTGTGTTTATACCAATTCACTAGCTTTCTGAAAAAAGGTGTTGATAGATAATGTTTCAATCTTTAAAATCTTTTAAAATCAAAATCTTAAAAATCATTTTTAGACGAAAGGGCGCGATAAATCGCGCCCTTTCATAGAATATGCGGGGCTAAACCCCGCATATAAAGTCAAAGTCAAAAGATAACGTCAAAAGAAAAAAGCCTTTGACTTTGATTTTGATTTTATATGCGGGGTTTAGCCCCGCATATCCTATGAAGCCGAAGGCTTCGTCTAAAAAAAAAGATTTTGACTTTAATCTTTTAAAGAATTTGACTTTTTTAGGCTTCGTCTAAAAAAGATTTAAAGAATTTGACTTTATATTGATTTTTGTCTCGTAAATAGCTATATTTGTAATAGATAGGGTAACGGCACGAAATAAAGGGGGTAAATTATGGATATGTACACCACATCTCGCTCGCGGACTGGCGCAAACGCGGCTAACGCCGCCGCCGCGCGTATGAGGGTGCAGAAGCAGAGGGCGGAGCGGACGGAAACCGAATCCGACCGCAGGGGCAACGCCAGGACGGAGCGGGTAAAGTCCCGGGATAAAGACAGGTACGATCGGGGAGAGGCGGCCTACGTCGTCAGGATGCAGATGCGGAAGGCGCCCGATCAGCAGCGTTATACGCCACAGCCCAGAACCGAAAGAAACCATCAGGCGGAGTCGAGGCGGTCAAGCCGGGCGTAGCGGCGTCGTCTGTTTTACTCGATTAAGCGTCCGGGTGGCTGAGGTTAAGCCGAGGCCACCTGCTTCATCTCGATACCCGCCATCTCGGCGACCTCCAGCACCCGTTCGTCCCTATAGAATTCTAAGTAGAAGACGCGCTTTATCCCGCTGTTCGCGATGAGTTTGAAGCAGTTCCAGCAGGGCGAGGCCGTCACGTAAATGTCGGCGCCGTCTATCCTTGTCCCGTTTTTGGCCGCTTGTATGATGGCGTTGGCCTCGGCGTGGACGGTGGCTATGCAGTGGGAGTCCTCCATCATGTGGCCGACATCGTCGCAGTGGGGCATTCCGCGCACGCTGCCGTTGTAGCCGGTGGAGAGGATGGTCTTGTCGCGGACGATCACGGCGCCCACGTGCTTTCTGTCGCAGGTGGAGCGGGTGGCGACTTGGACGGCTATCTGCATGAAGTACTGGTCCCACGGCAGGCGCTTTGCGTAGACGCCTGTCGCGGGTTTGTCGGCAGCGGCGTTGTTGTCGGCATTGTCGGCGGCGCTCATATCAGCGATCCTCCTCGTCGAGCATGTCGATCCGTTTTTGGTGCCTCCCCCCCTCGAAGGGGCCGTTCAGCCACGCGTCGAGGATTTTGAGGGATGTGTCGACGGGGGTGGTTCGGGCGCCCAGGACCAGGACGTTCGCGTCGTTGTGGGCGCGGCTCAGGGTGCCCATCTCCGGGGTGAAGCAGAGGGCGGCCCTTACGCCTTTGCGGCGGTTCGCGGCGATGGAGGCGCCCACGCCGGTGCCGCAGAAGAGGACGCCCCGGGCGTACTCGCCGCCGGCTATTTTGGCCGACAGCGCCTTGGCGAAGGCGGGGTAGTCGTCGTCCTTGTCGTAGGCCGCGGCGCCGCAGTCGTGGACGTCGAAGCCCTTTTCGGCTAGGTGGCGTTTGACGGTTTCCTTGAGTTCGAAGCCGGCGTGGTCGCCCGCCACGCATATTTTTTGCCGATTTTCCATAAACCTCCCCCGCGATATATTATTTTATTTTGGCGGTGTTGCCGTTGTGGATACAAATATAACATTTGCAAGATAAAACAAACATAAAAATACTTTAAAAGCACCGTCCGGGCCATTTTCCTTGTAACAAACGGTAAGCTGCCGGAGTCTAACATAATGGAAGAGATTGACGACATTACGCTGGAGAGGGCGATGCGCGGCGATGAAGCGGCCTTCCGGCGTCTTTATGAGCACTACTCCCCCTTTGTTTGGAGGCTGTGCTATAGGTCGTCGAACGGGGACGACGCCTGCGCCGAGGAGATCATGCAGAACGCCTTTGTTAAGGTGCACCGGTACTTGAGCGGGTTTTTGAAGGGTTCCTCGTTTTCCACGTGGCTTTACAGTGTGACGTACCACTGTGTAAACGAGTATTTCACTAAAGCGGCTAAGCACCGCTTGCGAAACGTGGCTTTCGACGACAAGGTGGGGATGTCGGGGACGGACGCCGGCGGCGGGCGGGTGCCGTACGAGGACAGGCAGTTGGTGGAGAGGGTATTGAAGTCTCTGAGCGAGTCCGACCGGTTCATGCTCGTGGCGCGGGAGGTTGAGGGGGTGCCCTACGAGGAGCTGGCGGGTATCATGGGTGTTAATGTTGGCGCGTTGCGGACGCGGATGGCTCGTCTGAAGGCGGATATACGCGAGCGTTTGGAGAAGCAGTATTTAGGCGAATAACGGTGGTTTCACACAATAAATATGGGGCGGCAACCGTAGCGTTATTGCGGAATTGTCTGCTGCGGAGGAGGTGTGTTATGGATATCAATACACGGGAGAAGTTGTTTTACGAGGCTCTTGGCGCCGTGCCGGAGGTTCCGGCGGGGGTTCTTGAGAAGGTTAATATGAGCGTGCGGCGGTCGGGCGTCAAGAGGCGCGCTACGCTTGCGGCGTGTCTGCTATTGGCGTTCATTATCCCGGCGTCGCTGGTCGTCTTCAAAATGAACAATAAGACTGCGGCCTACGCCGACGACCACGGGTCGATGGAAGAGCTGCTCTACGCCTTCGAGTTTCTGAACGGCGGCGGGGACGACGACGCCTACCCGCTGCTCGACGAGATTCAGGCCGACGACAGCGCCGCCGCCGTAGGCGCCGCCAAGCAGCAGCAGTCGTCCGAGCCGTCCGGGGGGCAGCTGACAAAAAAGTCTTCGGAAAAGGGGTTATCCAATGAGAAGTAGGATGTTTTTGTGGGTAGCGCTCTTGTCCGCCGTTCTCGTCTCCGCCACGGCTTCGGCTGACGACAAGCGCGGCGACCATCCGGCGCGGAAGATGCTGGAGGAGCTCAACCTCTCCGCCGAACAGGAGGCTAGGTTCAAGGAGATCAACTCGCAGTATGCCCCTGTAAGGCGGGAAAACGCGCAACGGATCGAAGAGTTGCGTGAAAAGATCAATCAGGAGATACTGCGGGACAAGCCCTCTAAGAGCATGCTCATCCAGTACGCCGGAACCATCGGCGAGCTGCAGAAGAAGATGAGCCTGTCCTCGGTCAACCACTTGCTCGAAGTTAAGTCCGTGCTCACCCCCGAACAGTTCAAGACGTTCGTGAGCATGAGTCCGTCTGCGACCGGTGGTCGGCGCGGCGGCGGTCGGCGCGGGGACGGGGAAAATACCGGGGGCGGCGAGTAAAACGTTGTTGATTTCCGCCCCGCTTTCTACTATATTATTGTATGTGATGAGATCAATCCCTAAATTAATACCGATTCTTCTGACGCTGTTCATCTCGGCGGGGGCGCAGCCTCAAGGCCCCTGCCAGCTCTCCGTGTCCCGGCTCAAGTACGGCGGCGGCGGCGACTGGTACACCGGGCCGTCCATGCTGCCCAACTTGGTCAAGGCCGCCAAGGAGCGCACCGCGTTGCCCCTTTGCGACACTGCCGCGGTTGTGGACATCTCCGACCAGCGCTTCTTCCACTTCCCGTTCCTCTTCATGACCGGCCACGGCGAGGTGCGCTTCTCCCCGCAAGAGAAGCTGCGCCTGCGAAAGTTCTTAGTGAGTGGCGGGTTCCTTTGGTGCGACGACAACTACGGCATAGACAAGTCGTTCAGGCGCGAGATGGCGGCGCTCTTCCCGGAGAACCCGCTCGTCCCGGTGCCGCCCACGCACCCGATATTCCATAGCCGCTACAAACTGCCCGGTCTGCCCAAGATACACGAGCACGACGGCGATCCCGCCGCCGCCTTCGGGATATTCTTCGAGGGACGGCTAATAGTCCTATACACCTACAGCGCCGACATCGGCAACGGCCTCGAAGACGCGCACATCCACAACGTAGGCCCGGAGAGGCGCGAACTCGCGGCTCAGATGGGCGTGAACGTGCTGTCTTGGTTTTTCAGCCCATAAGATCAAAAAACCGCCTTTTTAACCTACGCGGAATGTATATTATATACCAACATTAAAAATATCTGAATTGGCTTCGTTGCGTCGCTTCTCGCAATTAACGGTCATTGCCTTAAGTTTATTAACCACCATTAAAGGAGTTTTGCAATGAGATTGTTTGTAAAAGTTGCTATTGCGGCCTGTCTTTTTTGCGGCGCGGCTTTCACGCAGGAGAGGAGCAGAGAGGAGATTGAGGCGAAGATTCGGGAACTTGAACAGAAGAAACTGGCGGAATATGGGCAAGGGCAGGGGAGCGAAAGTAAAAAAGATGTCCCGGTCCCGGCGAATACAAACACTCCGCCAAATTACACGGGCGACGGCGGCAAGGGGATAAGCCTTACCATATACGTCCCGCAGTCCGCCGGGCTCGCGAAAGACCAAAGCTACATACCCGCGCTCGTACAAGGCGAGTTCGTCAGCAACTTTTCCAATTACTCCGCAATATCTATATTGGACTGGGAACGCTTGGACGATATATACGTCAAACTCGTAAACGAGGCCTACGACGACAAGGCGGCGGCGAAACAAGACGTGGTATTGGGGCGTTTAGCGCCCACAAGCCATTTTTTGACCGGAAACATAACCAAGACCGCTACGGGCTACAATATTAAGATGAACATTACCGCGACCGCCGACAAAATGACGACAGCCACGTATTCGGGGACGTTTAGCTTTGCGGAATTGGACAATCTAACCGGTGTGCGCCGCGCGTCGCTCGAACTGCTCCAGAAGGTGGGAGTGGAGTTAACGGAAAAAGCGCGGCAGGAACTTGCCGGGGCGGCTGAGGCGAATCAAGTGTTGGCGCAGACGGCGCTGGCAAGAGGCGTTACCGCGCAGAGGGCAGGGACGGAGGTCGCGGCGCTAAGCTACTACTTTCAAGCGGCGAGCTTTGATCCGGCGTTGAAAGAGGCGGTGAAGAGATCTTTGGTTGTGGCAGCTAATATTTCTAGCGGGAATATCGGGGCGGATATAAGGAATGATATTCTTTGGAGGAAGAAGTGGGTGGAAAAGCTAAAGGAGACGGAAGAATTTTTCTACGGAATAATTAATGCCGCCGATCCTCCGTATACGCTGGTCTATTTCAAAGATATTAAGACGGGGAACATCGACTATAAAACTGAAACGGCGGAACTTAGCGTAACCACGAGCCTGAACACCAATGGGCCGTGGTTCACCGCGATGAGGCGGACGCTTGAGGCGGCACAGGCGGTGTTGGACGGTCTGAACGGCACGAATCGGAAAAACGACTGGAAGTTGGATGGGTGGCCGGGAGCGGGTGTGTCCAATACAAATCCTTTTGCTTCGGGGAAAGAGTACGATATGACGGTGGTTTTCCAGTTGGTAAATCAACAGGGACGGGTTATTGGTAACTCGACGGTCAAACTGAAACCGTATGTCGCTATTGGGACTAGAAGAGGCCGGTTCACGGTTAGTACTGGCGGAGATGGTGTCGGTACTTTAAGTTTCAAGGGTGTCAAGGCAAACGACATAAGCGACAATCTGATTATCCGCGTCGCCACGGTAAACGGGGTATCGCCGCAGAAAGCGCGGTTTGCGGTAACCGCAATGTCGGAGCTATCTGAAAAGATGCCGCCATTTACTGATATCCGAGATGGTAAAAAATACAATGTCGTGAGAATAGGCGGTAAGGCGTGGATGGCGGAGAACTTGAGTTATGTACCGCAAACGGGTAATTCTTGGTGTTACGACAATGATAATTCCTACTGTGATAAATATGGTAGGTTTTATGATTGGAATACGGCGAATACGGTTTGTCCGAGCGGTTGGCACTTGCCTACTAAAGAGGAGTGGGAAGAATTGGTTAGTTTGACAGGTGAAAAAGCGGGAAAAAAACTAAGAGCAACGAGTGGTTGGGATGACAATATTGGTACAGACGAATACGGTTTTTCTGCTCTGCCTACACCTAGCAGGAGCTATATGACTGGTAAATACCTCGGCAGTAGCTATTGGTGGACGGCCTCTATCAGTCATTGTCATGACAGTTATCCATGGGCAAAATCATTATTGGGCGGCAATGAGCGTGTGCTGGATCACTGTGGTAGTGACAAGAATAAAGGTTTTTCGGTTCGTTGTCGAGAAGACTGAAATAAGAAATACGATATAATCAATAACTTAAAGTATTAAGGGGGATGTTATGAATTTCATTACTCAGAAGAGACGGACGCTGTCGATGTTGTCGGCAGCGGGATTGACAATTGCGGCAATTTGCGTATCAAACGTCGCCGCGCAGGGAACATCAGGTTCCGGTACGTTCACCGACAAAAGGGACGGAAAAACCTACAAGACTGTGAAGATAGGTAAGTATATTTGGATGGCGGAAAATTTAAATTATAAGACAGGTAATTCTAGATGCTATGAGGATAGTACTTCTTACTGCGATAAATACGGCAGATTGTATGACTGGAAAACGGCGCGGACGGCTTGCCCTGCCGGATATCATCTGCCGTCTAGCGAGGAATGGGATGATCTGGGGAAAGGCGTAGGAGATAAACGGTTGGTTACTGATGATGGTAAAATTCTTTTTTTGGTTGCTGGTAAAAAGTTGAAAGCGAAAAAAGGTTGGTATAACTATGACATGGAAGTATTACGAAAGACGCTTACAGTGAAATTCGTTGAGTGTGACACTTGTAACGGAACTGATGATTATGGATTTTCAGCGCTACCCGGCGGAAAGTGTTCTTTCAATATCAACGATTCATTACTTGAAAGTTCCGATGGTATCGGTGCCGTCGGCAATTGGTGGACGACTGCAAAGTGCCGTGGTGAATGTGCTGGTGGCACCTTCTACCAAACTCGGACAATGAACTCATACGGAGACTTCTTGGAGGAGGGCTTCGGTGGAGTGCTGGAAGAAATACGTATCGACGGGGTATCTGTGCGTTGTGTTCAGGGAGCGGGAGCATCCGGCTCAAGCGCGCCCAAACGTTAATCATGTAGGGTAGTAACACCCGCTCCAATTGCGGCGGTCGCTTCATGGCGGGATCTTCCCTCCAGGCCGGTAATAGCGACCGCCGATAAATTGAGCCTCACGAAATCTCCATGCTCAAACTGACCGTCTGCGTCCCCCGGCACGTTCCCTTGAAGACCCCGCGTTCTATTAAGAACCGTTTATCATCCCAATACTCTGGGGCGGTTACCAAGCCGTCCGTAATTTTAATTTGACTCTCCCGTACCCCAATAAAATTTTTTTTTGCAAACGCATTAAAAATTTATTATATTTGTATATGTTGTACGACGGTGCGGGGTTTGAATATTAACACCTAATCAAGGATTGTCAAAATGACAAGCATGGCGACATTAGAGGACATTGTAGCCCAACTGGGGGTGACAATGGTGGAAAGTCAGAAAAAGTGGGAGGAAAGCCGGAAGGAGTGGGAAGAAAGCCGGAAGAAAAGCCAAAAAGAGTTGGAGGAACTCCGGAAAGAGACGGAGCGCGCTTTTCAAAGAGCCGAAAAGGAGCATGAAAAAACGGAGCGCATGATGCAGCGCCTAGAAAAGAATATAGGCGGGCTGGGTAACAGCATCGGCGAAGTTGTCGAGATGATTGTCATCCCCGGAGTAAAGAAAAAGATGAACGTCTTAGGGCATAACTTCACCATGGCTTCGCCCGGAAAAGAGTACTCCGACACAGACGGCAGTACGCTAATGGAAATAGACTTGCTGCTTGAAAATTGCGATGAGGTTATGGTGGTAGAAGTAAAAACACAAGTCTCGAAAAAGTGGGTGGAGCGGCACCTGAAACGCTTAGAGATATTGCGCCAAAAAGAGCGCATAACGGGCATGATCGGTAAAACCATGTACGCCGCCGTCGCGGGTATAGGTTTTGACGAGGAGGCGCGTGAGCTTGCGGCTAATAACGGTATGTACTTGATAGACATACATGAGGATAGCGAAAGGATTGATGTAACGTTGCCGAAAGAGGTCAGAACGTGGTGACGGTTCCAAAACAACCCGGTTAATTTAGTATAATACTCGTTTCCACCCCAAATGGTCGCCGAAGGAGGTCTAAATTGGCATTAATGGTCTGCTAATTGATTTTCTCCCCGCCATATACTATATTATAGTACGTTATGGAATCGACCCCTCTCTCTATAATACGCAAGTTCACCGCTCGGCGGCGATCGTGGCTTTTGCTGAATAGGGCGCTCTGCGCGCTCTCCGTCGCCGCC
Organism: Chitinispirillales bacterium; assembly: GCA_031281485.1. Taxonomy (GTDB): domain Bacteria; phylum Fibrobacterota; class Chitinivibrionia; order Chitinivibrionales; family Chitinispirillaceae; genus GUT77. The sequence continues at coordinate 11,910 of JAITFI010000057.1, forward strand.
GTCGTCTACTTGGCTATGACCGCCGTACTCGGCGCGGCGTTTTCCCTATACCCTTGGACGGCGCTGCCCGTCGTCTGGGTGGCGGCCACCCTCATAACGTCGGCCGTCTTTTTGCTGATGCCGCTGATCGTGGCGCTCAGGCGTCCGACGCTCGTACAGACGGCGGCGATCATTGAGGGCAAGAGCGGGATGGCGCACCCGTCTTTGTCTATCGCGTTGGAGCTGTCGGCGCAAGATTGCGGGACGGCCGGGTCGCAGCCGCTCAGGGAGATGGCGTACGTGCGGGCGGCGGAGCAGCTAGGGCCTTTGGGGAACGCGCCTCTCTCATCTATCAATAAATATGTCGCCGTATCGGCGATCATCCTCTTATTGGTCAACGTGTCGATAACGGCGCTGTCGCCGAACAAGCTTACAAGTTATTGGAAACTGCCGTTCGCGCTTCTATCCGAGGAACAGGTGCGGGTCGAGCCGGGCAGCGTCACCGTCCCGTTGAACAGCGCGGTGACGCTGACGCTCAGCGGCGCGGCGCGGCACTTTCCGACGGCGCGTCTGGAGGCTTGGCCGCTCGACGGCGGGAACCGCGGCAGGTATTTTCTAAGGGCGGACTCGGCGGGGAGTTTTTCGCGATCGTTTGACAACCTGAAGGAGTCCTTCGTCTACAGATTCTCCCTCTCCGTGCCGTTGCCGCCGGAGACAGTGACTGTCGTGCCGCCGCCGCTTTTACGGTCGCTGCAGGTATCCATGACCCCGCCCCGGCACACGAAGCTCCCGCCGCGGGAACTGCCGGCGGGTCAGGGGAACATCACCGCGTATCCGGGGACGCGGGCGCAGGTAACGCTGGAGTCCAACGCGCTTCGCGGCGCGGGCATAGTCTTCGGCGGCAAAGATACCGTGGCGCTGGACGTAAAGGGGAAAACCGCTGTGGGAGCGTTTACCGTCTCAAAGTCTGCGGAGTACACGTTTTATTTGATCGACACTCTGGGGCAGGCCTCGGACTCGTTGCCGCGCTTCATGATAAGCGTAGTCCCCGACGAGGCGCCCGTCGCCCGTATACTAAAGCCGGGGATGAACAAGGTGCTGTCGACCGCTCAGGTTGAGACGCTCTGGGTGGAGGGCGTAGACGACTTCGGCGTGGCGCGGATGGAGCTTAAATGGCGGCGCAGCGGCGACTTGGCGAGCGATCCGCCGCGTTCTCAGGACTTGTCGGAAACGGGCAGCCCGCCGCTCATCCGCAAACCCGTCGTTTGGAACATCCGGGAGCTGTCGCTCTATCCGGGCGACTCGCTCTGTTACTGGCTGTGGGTGCGCGACAACAGGCAGGTCGGCGGGGCGCAGACCGCTTGCAGCGACACGTTCTGGTTTCGGATGCCGAGCTTCGAGGAGATACATAGGGCCGTAGCCATGAAGGAGCAGTACGCTCAGGAGAAGCTCGGGGAGGTGCGCAACCGCCAAGACAACATCAGCAGCTCCGTCGAAAAGTTGGTCAAGTCGGTAGCGGGGGCAAAGGAGCTTTCTTGGGATCAGAAGCGGGTGATTGACGACGTGAAGGCGCAGCTTGCCGCGCAAGCCGATTCGTTGCAGAAAGCCTTTCAGGCGCTTGAGGACGGTATAGAGGCGATGCGCGAGGACGGCAAGCTGAACGAGGAGCTTTTCGCTAAGATGGAGCAGGTTAAGAAGAGCGTGGAAGAGCTGATGAAGGAGTTCGGGGAGAACATCTTCAAGATGAACAGCGACAAAGAACTGTCGATGAGCGACATGAGGCAGGCGGCCTCGAAACTCAAAGATATGCTGCCGGAACTCAGCGAGCGGCTTGACCAAACGCTTGCCTTTTTGGAGAAAATGCGCCAAGACAAGCAGCTTGCCGAACTTGCTATACGCGCCGAGAATCTGGCGGGCGAGCAGGCGGAGCTTGTCGCGTCTAAGCAGGATCCGCTGATTGATAAACGGCAAAAAGAGTTGTTGGAAAGAATAGACGGTTTTAACGACGACGTGAAGAAATTTTTTAAGGAACAGGGCGGGGATCTGCCGTCGTCGTCGGAACAGGTTCGGGAACTGTCGGAGGAGATGAAGCGGCAGGGCGGGCAGTCTAAGAACGACAAGCCCGACGGCGGTAAGAAAGGGGGCGGGGATAAAGAGAACAAGAACGCGATGAGCCGGGAGCTGTTGTCGCTCTCCGAACAGTTGAAGAGCAACCTCACGGTCAACATGATGGCGAAGGCGGAGGCGGACAGGAAGCGCATTCTGAGCATGGCGCACGACGCGCTGTCGCTTGAGGAGTGGCAGCAGGTGATAAAATCTCAGGCGCTGGGCACCTCCGACGACAGGGGCGTGGCCTTTGCTCAGCAGGCGCTTGGCAACGCCATCCGCGTGAGCCTCGCCCGGTCGGACAGTTTGACCATGGTCGGTTCCGCCGTTATGCGGGATATACTGCGGGTGTACAGGAACGCTTCGGCGAAGTCGGCCAACGTGGTGAACTCGCTGGGCAGTTCGGACGGGGCGCGGCAGATGGATCAGAGCGTTCAGGCGCTGCGCGAGGTGGCGAATTTGCTGTTGTCCATTGTGGGCGACGACGAAAGCGGAGGCGGTTCGGGCGGTGGCGGCGGGATGATGTCGGGTCTGCGCCGCGCCACCGGAAGGCAGGCAGCGCTCAATTCTATGATAGGCGATATGCTGCAATCGCTGCTCGGCGACGGGAAGATGCCGGGCGGGCAGGGTCAGGGCCAGGGTAGGCGCATGGGTCAGGGCCGCCCCTCCGGTCAGGGCGGCGGTCAAGGCGGCGGCGATGGCGAGGACGGCGATGACGGCGGCGGCGACGCGCCCGGCGGTCGGGGAGAGGTAGACGCCGAGGCGCGCAAGCAGGCGAGGGAGGCGCAGAAGGCCATTGCCGACGAACTCAAGCGCCTTGCCGACACCTACGGCAAGGAGGCGGGGGAGGGCATGGAGAAGCGCGTCCGCGAGCTGGAGCAGGAGGCCCGCAGGCTGGCGCAGTTGCTGGAAAACCCGCCCGCGGACATAGTAGACCTGCAAGACAGGTTCCTGTCGAGAATGTTGCAGTCTACGCTGTCGCTGAACAGGAAGGACGAGGGCAAGGAGGAGCGCAAGGGCACGGTGTCGCAGACGCTCTTCTCCGACAAGGGGGTCAAAGCCGCCGGAACGGGCGCCGCGGCGAGGGCCGATAGCTTTCACCTACTGCGCAAGCGGGCGTTTGAAGACAACTTCCCCGAGGAGTACCGTTCGGCGATCCGGGAGTATTTTGACGTTTTGGGTGAAATGAAGTGGGGTGAATGAGCGATTTAATGCGATTATTTCAATTTTGAAAAGAGTGACGTTATTTTTGCAATATCCATATCCTGCAACTCGAAATTATTATGAAAGTAAAATGGATTATGGATACAGATGCTTCTCTTAAAAGCGGCTGTAGGCCCTTCCACTATCCATAATATATCAAGTAAACTAATTTCACACTAATACATGGAGGTGCGGTATGGCTGCAACAAAATCAGGCGGCGTGGTCGACATGGTCGACCCGGACGGTGTTGTCGACGCTAACGGCAAGGTCAGTGCGGAGAGTGTATTCGGCGCGGACGAAAATTGCCACTATTTCGGTTCGAGCCAATCCATAGAGAGCGTCAAGAGCGACGTCGGCGCGGTTGCGGCGACGGATTGCGCGGTGCTCATTCTCGGCGAGACCGGTACCGGCAAGAGCGTGCTTGCGCGCCGGATCCACGACCACAGTGCCCGCAGCGGCAAAGCGTTCATCGACATCAACTGCTCGGCGCTGCGCGGGGAGTTGCTCAAGAGCGAGGTCTTGGGCCACGCCCGCGGGTCGTTCACCGGCGCGGTGAACGACAGGGTCGGGCTCGTGGAGGCGGCCAACGGCGGCACGCTCTTTTTGGACGAGATCGGCGACATGCCGCCCGAGGTGCAGAGCCTGCTGCTCAAAATCGTGGAGGAGAAGACCTTCCGGCGCGTGGGCGAAAACAAGGAGCGTACGAGCGATTTCAGGCTGATCTGCGCCACGAACCGCAACCTGCGCGTCGCGGTGACCGCCGGCAAGTTCCGGGAGGATCTGTTCTATCGCATCAACACCTTCCATATAACCCTGCCGTCGCTTAGAAACCGCCGGGAGGACATCCCCGGCCTTGTCGAGCACCTTCTGAAAAAGATGGGCTACGCCGAGCCCCTGAGCGCCGAGACGATGGATTTGCTGACCCTTTACCCGTGGCCGGGCAACATCAGGCAGCTCCAAAACGGCTTGGAAAGGGCGCTCATATACGCCAACGGGGAGTCCCTGTCCCCCAAACACTTCGCGGACGTCGTGTCGCCCAAGGACACGCCGCCGCTCACCTTAGACGAGGCCGTCGGGGAGGAGACGGACGTCCAAGCGGTGGCCGGCTGGAACCTGGGCGACATCGAGCGGGTCCATATACTGCGGGCCCTCGAACGCTTCGGCGGGGACAAAATGAAGGCCAGCGAAGCGCTGGGGATATCGCTGTCCACGCTGTACCGTAAGTTGGATAAGTTTTGGTGCAAGGAGTAACATGATTTTACCTCAAAAAAGGGCGGCCACGGACGGCCGCCTTTTTTTATGCCAAACCGCGCGATCAACATAAAAATCAAAAAATAAAATATTTGCTCCTACCAAAAATTATATTATTATACGACTTGTACTATAGGATACAAGACAATGAAACTGCGCCAAGAGCGTGAACCCTAATAAAAAGACGGTTATTATGCAATTTGAAGAACGTTTTGCCAACGCCCTAAAGGCGCTCAAGGAAGACCCCGAGAACAAATCGGCCATCGGGGAAGTGTGCTCATCCTTCTGGACGTGGATCGCCGAGAGCGTCGGGGAGATCATCCGCAACAAGGGTGAGACCGAACCGTTTATCGCCGCGAACGCCGACCTCATAGACTTCGGCCTCTCCCCACTCGTGGATGCCGCCGCCCTCAGGGCCTTCATCAAAGATTGCGACATGGCGGACAGCCGCATCAAGGTGAACACCATCTCCCAGTGGCTCCGCGAGGTGCTCAATAAAGCCATGGCGGGCGACAAGTTGGAGGAGTTGCAGCAAAAACTCAAGGTGCAGCACCTCCAGACCACCAAGATCATAAAAGAGATCCAGCAAGTGCAGGGCGACCGCCGCAGCATGATAGAAAATATGTTCTACCGCCCCACCGACTGCGCCAGACAACTCACGGCGCTCGACGACGCCGACAACATGCTCCTCGAAAGCCTCCGGAAGAAGAAGCAGATATCAAAAGGCGCGTTCCTCAGCGTTGAAGAAAAGCGCCTCCACGTAAAACAGCAGCTCGACCTCCAGAAAAAGCTCGAATACGCCTCCAGCTTCATTAACACCCTTCCTAACAAGGACGGCTCCGCCGAGGCCAAGAAGATGACGAAATCCATCAACGAGGATCTCTTCAACAAGTTGGTCGACAGCGAGTTCGTGGAAAAGAAGATAGACGACGAGCTGAAGGCCCTCCAAAAGAAACTCGCGGAAATGTCCCTGAGCGCCGTAGAAAACAAGATCACGGAAGATTTGGAGTACATAAGGGACATAACAAGGCTCTCGGCGAAACGCCTGAACCTCGACCCGTTCCCCCTCGTCCGCCAGGAGGAAAAGGTCGTATCGTTCAGCCTCCTCAAAAAGAACCTGAACCGGATCACCGAGTTCGACCCGGACATCTTCCACAACGACCGCGTCCCGCTCTTCGGACGCCCGTACGTACTCCTCGTCCCCGGCACCGGCAAAGCCATCTTCGACTGGAAGAACAACTGCAT